>DMSR01000269.1 GCA_003457145.1 Bacillus sp. (in: firmicutes) | reverse complement strand
TATGAGCGTTAGTTGAAATGAACTTTCTTAGTTCATTTCAACTAACGCTCATATTGCAAAGATGCTGGTAAAAGGTAAGATGGAACGTCCTTCGACCCAGACTCAGTCGCTGGGTAATGATGAAGGCGCTACGGTGACTGTCAATGGAAAAAGAGCCGGTGCCTACCGCGATGAGAACGGCGAGCTGCATATTGTTGACACAACCTGCACGCATATGGGCTGCGAGCTCGAGTGGAACAACGGAGAACGCACATGGGATTGCCCATGCCACGGTTCACGCTTCTCTTATAAAGGAGATGTCGTTGAAGGTCCGGCCGAACTGCCATTAAAAAAGGTGGATTTCGAATAGTTTTTCTAGCTGCTGGCTAATTTTTGAACATAAAAAATTGCTGCTGCTTTTTCATAACAAAGCCGCCACTCGTCATTTCATCGAGGTGGCGGCCTTTTTGATGATTATTTTTCAGCCAAAAGTGTTTTATGAATCCAGATGCTCGCCTGCATCCCGTCACCCAGGGCAATCGTAACCTGTTCAGAATGTGCGACTACATCGCCTGCAGCCCAGACATTTTCGACATTTGTCATTTTCGTCCTTGGGTCGACTAGCACATGCTTATTTTTATGAAGGTCCACACCAAGCTGATGTGCCAGCTGCGATTTCACTTCATTCCCGCCAAAAGCGATGAAGCCTCGTTCAGAAGATAGCTGTTCTCCATTTGATAGCTGGACTCCCTTGAAGTCCGGTCCATAGGCAAGAACCTTTTCGATCGGTTCCTCAGCATACTGGATACCCTTTTCGCGCATCGCAGCCCTCTTATCATCATCGACCTCTGTTCCTTCGTGGTTCACGAATGTAATTTCATCGGTAAAGTAGCTAAGTGTCAGTGCCATATTGGCGCCAACATTCCCGGCGCCCATCACGATTGTTGACTTGTCCTTCACTTCATATCCATCGCAATCCGGGCAGACGTAGACACTGATTCCGAGTGTTGGCATCAACTCAGGAAATGGCGGAATCCTATCCATAATTCCTGTTGCCAGCAGCAGCCTTTTCGCTTTGTAGGTTAGCCCGCCGTCTGACTCGATTTCAAAGCCTGACTCCGTCTTACTTGCCTTTGCAGCCTTTCCAATTATAAATTCAACACCGTATTTCTCAGCCTGCTGGCGGCCAATTTCTCTCAATTCCGGCCCGCTTATCCCGTCAGGATACCCAAGAATATTGTGATAGCTCTTGCAGATAGCCGACCGGCCGTCTCCCGCATCAAGCACTAAAATTTTATGATTGTAGCGGCCAAGCTGGATTGCCGCCTGAAGCCCAGCAATCCCACCCCCGATAATAAGGCAATCATACATATTCAACACCGTCCTTTGAAAAGCTTTATGGTAGAATAGTTCCCTTTTCGAGAAAGGGTAATCCGGAAATTCGATATTTAGGTTCAGATTGCTTATTTTATAAATAAAAGAGCTGGTATGGAAGCCTGATAAAGAGGAGGTTACGGAGATACAAACTGGAGTGGTTAGTAATCGCTACGCTTTTGCTGGTAATCACTACGTTTTTCCGCATAATCACTACGAAACATGCACTATTCACTACGTTTTTATCAATAATCACTACGAAAAAGGCGATAATCCCTACGTTTTCCTTTCCTATGGAATAAATGGGTGCAATTAGGAGTAACATTCGATACAACCAATCATGGCAAACTCCTCCTTTTCAGCACTTATTCACAATCAATTCGTTTCCTTAACTGGATTCAGACAACTCTTCTTTGAATGAACATCATCCTGCTGACTTTAATTTAATGGAATTACAAGAATCCTTAATGGCAGAAAAAAGCGATCACTCTATTTAGGTGATCGCTGCTTTGCTACAATAGCTAATTTACGAATGATATTTTCCTAATATTTTTTCAAATGAAAGCTCTGCAGTGCTCGCATAGACGAGGTCTGCGTTTGTAAAGCTTTCTTTCGGGCCAACAGCTACCGCAAACATCCCGGCTCCCTTGATTGCTTGCACACCTGCAGCAGCATCCTCGACACCAATGCATGCAGCCGGCTCTACTTCCAGCATTTCTGCAGCTCGCAGGAATACTTCTGGATGAGGCTTACCGTTCACTACAGTTTTCGCGTCAACGATGATATCAAACTCTGATTTCAGTCCAAGCGACTCCATGACAGTGAAGGCGTTCTTGCTTGCTGATGCCATTCCAAGCTTTAAGCCTTTTCCTTTAATATCGGTAATCAATTCCTTGATACTCGGCAAAAGGTCAGCAGGAGTGATGTTCTGGATCAGTGTCAGATAATGGTCGTTCTTCTTATTGGCTAGTATATCCTTTTCCTCAGCAGTAAAATCGGTTTCCCTGCCGCCAATCGCCAGGATTTTCTCAAGGGAATCCATTCGTGAAACACCCTTCAGTTCTTCGTTATCCTCACGTGTAAAAGTAATACCTAAATCTTCAGCAAGAGCTTTCCATGCTAAGAAGTGGTATTCAGCGGTATCAGTAATCACACCGTCGAGGTCGAAAATGAACGCTTCTAAAGGTCTAGTCATATTAAAACTCCTTTTGGGGTTATGCGTGATTGAAGAGGAGTACCTAAAA
Organism: Bacillus sp. (in: firmicutes); assembly: GCA_003457145.1. Taxonomy (GTDB): domain Bacteria; phylum Bacillota; class Bacilli; order Bacillales; family Cytobacillaceae; genus Mesobacillus. The sequence goes on along the minus strand of DMSR01000269.1, from coordinate 1,932 downwards.
TAACCTCTTATTTATCAAGAAGGGAGATCTTCAGGCATCCCGAAGATCTCCCAATGAACTATTGCAACTTAACAATTAGCTCGCCATCAGCCGGAATCATCACTTGCTTGTCGTAAAGCTTGATTTCCAGTCCTGGTCCTTGCTGGGAAAGGACAACATTTTCCTGATTCACTTCCACTTTTACATAGTGGTCGCGATAGATGATGTTGAAGCTGTATTGTTGCCAGGCCTTCGGAATGAACGGTGCAAATGACAGCGACTCATCAGCCGTGCGCATGCCCGCAAACCCCTGGACAATCGCAAGCCAGGCACCAGTCATACTAGTGATGTGCAAGCCATCTTCCGTGTCATTGTTGTAATTATCAAGGTCAAGGCGCGCCGTGCGGTTATACATTTCGTACGCTTTCTCTTCCATGCCCAGCTCTGCAGCCAGTACGGCATGGACGCTTGGAGACAATGAAGATTCATGGACCGTCATCGGCTCATAGAATTCAAAGTTGCGGCGCTTCTCTTCTTCAGTGAACTCATGATTGAAGAAGTACAAGCCCTGCAGGACGTCCGCCTGCTTAATGAAGCAGCTCCGAAGAATCTTATCCCATGACCAGTTCTGATTGATTGGACGATCTGCCGCTGATAGCTCATCAACTGGCATTAAATCCTTATCGAGGAAGGTATCATGCTGGACGAAAATGCCTCTTTCTTCATCATAAGGGAAGTACATTTTCTCAATGATATCCTGCCATGCTGCCAACTCTTCATCAGTGAATTCCAGGTCGCTAAGGCGCTCCTCATGACCATTCTTCTTCAAATACTCGATGACTTCGAGGGTATAACGAAGCGTCCAGGCAGCGATTGTGTTTGTATACCAGTTATTGCTTACATTGTTTTCGTACTCGTTCGGCCCGGTAACGCCGTGCATCATATAAACGTTCTTATTTTTATTGAAGTGAACGCGGTCCGCCCAGAAACGGGAAATTCCTGCGAGCACATCGATTCCATATTCGTGAAGATAGCTTTTATCTCCAGTGTAGTTCACATAGTTGTAGATCGCATAGGCAATCGCGCCGTTTCGGTGGATTTCCTCAAAGGTGATCTCCCACTCATTGTGGCATTCAACGCCTGTAAAAGTAACCATCGGATACAGCGCGCCCTTCAGTCCCTGCTGCTTCGCATTGTGATATGCGCCATCAAGCTGGTTATGGCGATAAATTGCAAGGTTACGCGCAACCTCAGGTTTGGCAGTTGACAGGTAAAGCGGAATAGCATATGCTTCTGTATCCCAATAAGTTGCGCCACCATACTTTTCTCCGGTGAAGCCTTTCGGGCCGATATTTAAACGAGAATCTTCTCCGTAATAAGTCGAAAATAATTGATACAAGTTAAAGCGGATTCCTTGCTGAGCTTCATCATCGCCTGAAATTTCCACATCCGCAATTTCCCAGCGGCTTAACCAGCCACTTCTGTGCTCTTCTAAAAGCTCTGAAAACCCTTTTTTAACGGCACGCGCCAGAACTTCCTCGCCTTTTGAAACAAGCTCGGCACTTTCATAGTCACGGTCCGTCGTTACTGCTACATACTTGTAAAGCGACACAGTTTGCCCCTGAACCGCCTTTACATCAATAACATTTTCGACGTACTCTTCTTTCTCGTTAACTGTTATCTTCTTAATTTCTCCTTCGACAACCGTTTGCATTACTGTCGCGATTTGGAAAGTCGGAGTTCCGAATGGATTGTCCTTCGTTTTCATTACAAGGCTGCCAGCATGCTCGGACGCACCCCTGCTTACTTCATACCAAAAATCCTCTTCGTAGTTTGAGTCTTCGTTTCTGACGTCCCCGTCCAAATACGGAACAAAGGTAACGTTTCCATCATAGTTCTTCGCAGTCACTGAATAACGGATTGCCGCAAGCTCACGGTCAGCAACAGATAAGA
>DMSR01000168.1 GCA_003457145.1 Bacillus sp. (in: firmicutes) | reverse complement strand
TCCGAAGGTGTTGCTGGAGGAATTGGATACAGCAGATTATATTATCCATGCAGGTGACTGGCAAACTCTTGAACTGCTGGGAGAGCTAAAGCAGTTTTCACAGGTGATTGGGGTAACCGGTAATGTGGATAGTCCGGAACTGAAAACCGTGCTGAGAAGCAAGGAGATGCTCGATACCGGGGAATTTAAGCTTGGGATTGTCCACGGGCATGGAACTGGAAAAACAACGGAAAAAAGATCCTTGGCTGCATTTGCCGGGGAGCCTGTAGATTGCATCATTTTTGGCCACTCTCATATCCCAATTTTAAAAGAGGTAAATGGGATTCTATTGTTTAATCCAGGTTCGCCAACGGATAAAAGAAGACAGAAAGAATACTCTTACGGGATAATTACTTTAGAAGAAAAAATTCGGGCCANNAGGCCAGGCATATTTTTTTCACCGACAAAGAATGATACAGAAAAATCCTTTTCAACTTAATTAAAGGAGTGCTGATTAGTGAAAACTTTTAATGTTAATTTTCATGCAGAGGACCAGGTAGAGACAATGACGGTCCAAAAATTAAGTGGTGAAGATTATGAAAAAGCTACAGAGGGCGGAACTCGGCATCTATTTGACCTGGATACAAATATTGGCTTCTTCGTATTTTTTGATGCTGAAGACAAGGATGGAAAGGAATACTATCTAGTACTTCAATATGAGAACGAAAGCGAAGAGCCGTCAAATTGTTATGGTTTTGGCTTGAAGGATTTCTATGAGTTCTCTGCCTTGTATTTAAATGACCTGGAATTCACAGAAGAACTAAATGAAGAAGCAGAGGAATACGGTCCAGTCCACCACCTGGCCCATCTGCTTTATCATATTGTTGAAGAAGGAAAAGCCGTAGAAGTTTAAAAAGAGCAATAAAAAAAGAGCAACTGCTCTTTTTTTATTGCTCTTTTTGCTTATCTGTCTCTTCTTCATCCCCAGGTAAGTTTTGAATGCAGTAAGCTGTTACTTGTTCAACTTCATCATCCTCGAGATCAAAGTCGAGGACTTTCTCACTGTCCTGTTCAATGAAATAATTTTGGAGAATCCGATTTTCATTTCCATTTACCAAGAAAATTACTTTTAAGGCTAATCCCTTTTCAGAGTAGAGCTCGTCTTCTTCATCGACTTCGATATCTAAATAAAACTCATATCTGCTTCCCTCAAGAAGGCCGAATGGATCATCTAGCAGTTCGGCAGTATGTCCGGTAATTTCCATTAATAAATCATCCCTTTAACTTTTTGTCTTTCCTATTATATATCGAAAAACCTGAAAACAATCAAGGATTAAAATAAAACTCCATGCATGCAAATAAGAAAACTCCATTAATAGGTTAATAATAATGGCAGGATGGACAAACACCTGAAAATCATAATCTTGATATAGAATTTTCATTTTTTTATGAATTAATTGTGAAATATTCAGGATTCCATATCAAAAAGAAATTGTTCAAAGTAAAATCTAGATGAAATAATATCCATTTTTGTGTGAATCCGGTTTATCACTATTTTTTTTATAGGAATATGTGAAACTATTCACATAATTGGAGGGAAGATAGTTATGGAATATACAGCAAAAACATCTAAGTCAATTTTGGAATTACTTAGTGCCCGTCAGAAACTCTACCACTTTCTTAATCTCCTTTTTTCGAAGCCGCTCGATGCTAGCAGCTTGAGTGAAATCAGGGAAAATGGCGCGCTGAAAGAATTAAAGAAACTGGATTCAGGAGGGATGCTTTTAGGTGAGTTTCTGCTCACCTGTAGACTTGATGATTTAAAAAATGAACAGGAGGAGTTTTGTAGCTTATTTAATGGTCCCGGATGTATTAAGGCGCCTCCGTGGGAATCCTTTTACACAAGCAGGGAGCAAATTCTATTTTGAGAAAGCACTTTAAAGGTCAGGGAAACCTACAGGCAGTATGGGCTTAAATATAAACACGAAAATCGCTATCCCGACGATCACCTAATCATCGAACTTGAGTACATGATGACATTAAATAAAGAATGCACAGCTAATATGGACCCGTGCCATGTTAGTAAGTTATTAGAAAGACAGGTTGAATTCCTTGAAAGGCACTTGGCATTATGGATTCCTCAATTTTGCGATAGAATCATAGCTTGTACTGATAGTAAATTATACTCAGGTGCCGCCAGTGTTTTAAGAGATTTTATTCTTTTTGATGTTGATTTGTTAAAAGAGATCAAGGAGGAAATAGCCCATGCCGAAAAATGAGGGAATGAATGAGATTCTTACAAAGAAAATGCAGCGGAGAACTTTACTGAAATGGTCTGGGGCACTAGGAATACCTGCTGTGTTAGGCGGTATTGGAGTCTCCCAGCTGGTTAAGTCGGACCAAACGGATCCAACTCCAGTTAATACAGCAGAGGAAGTCCCGGAAACAGTTATCTCTACTTGCAGCATCAACAATTGCGGCGGAAGATGTGTAATTAAAGCACATGTAAAGGATGGCATGGTCACTCGGATTAGCACAGATTCCAATGAAGAATCTCTAATGGCCCCTCAAATGCGGGCTTGCATAAGGGGGAGAGGCTACAGGAAAATGCTTTACCATCCTGACAGGCTTAAATATCCCATGAAGCGGGTTGGAAAAAGGGGCGAAGGAAAATTTGAAAGGATTACATGGGAGGAAGCGATCGAAACAATAGCTAATGAAACCAAAAGGATTGGCAAGAAGTATGGTCCTGAATCTAGATATGTAAACTACGCTTCTGGACAATCCTGGGGATTGCTTGGCGGGAAAACGATGGCGAGAAAACTGCTGGCTATGGATGGCGGTTATTTGAATGCCCGTAATGATTATAGTTCGGGGGCCGGAAATGTAGCAACTCCATATACGTATGGAACGAATAATTCTGGCAGCAGCTTCGACTCTTTGATTCACTCAAAATACATCATTCTTTGGGGCCAAAATCCAGCAGAAATGATCAATTCGACACCTTATATGCATTATTTGCGTGAAGCGAAAAACAAGGGAGCGAAAATCATTGTTATCGACCCCCGTTACACTGATACAGCAATTGGTTTTGCTGATGAATGGATACCAATCCTGCCGACAACAGATAATGCGATGATGGATGCAATGGCCTATGTCATGATAAGTGAAAATCTCCATGACCAGCAGTTTATCGATAAGTATTGCGTCGGGTTTGATGAAAAACATATGCCAGATGGTGTCCAGCCAAATGAATCATTGAGGAGCTACTTATTTGGCAATAAGGATGGGATAGAGAAAACACCGGAATGGGGTGAAAAAATTTGTGGAGTACCGGCAGATAAAATTCGCGAGGTTGCCCGAGCATACGCAACTTCAAAACCGGCAGCCCTAATCCAGGGATGGGGACCGCAGCGGCATGCATATGGGGAACAAATTATCAGGGGGGGAGCCCAGCTGGCGAGCATTACTGGGAATGTCGGCAAGCTGGGAGGATGGGCTGCGGGAACTGGATACTGGTTCCGTTCAGACATTGTTTATCCGTTCACTGTTGATAATCCTGTAAAGGCGTCCATTCCGTGTTTCCTATGGACGGAAGCAGTTGAGAGAGGTACGGAAATGACCGCTGAGGACGGATTAGTAGGTGCAGAAAAACTCCCTGCAAATATCAAGATGATTTTTAACATGGCGGGGAATATGCTCGTAAACCAGCATTCAGATATTAATAAAACCACAAAGCTGCTTGAGGACGAAACAAAGGTGGAGTTCATTGTTGTCAGTGATTTGTTCATGACTCCTAGTGCGAAATATGCCGATATCCTGCTGCCGGGAACGACCTTTTTTGAGCGGTGGGACATCGGGGTCCCATGGTGCTTCGGTGATTATGTTGTTTTTGGAGGAAAAGTCATTGACCCATTATATGAATGCAGGAACGAGTACGATGTATTCGCGGATATCGCCGGGGTATGGGGACGTAAGGAAGAATTCACCCAAGGAAAATCAATGCTCGATTGGGTTAAAGTTAGCATTGAGCGGACACGGGCAGAGCTAGAGCCAGATTTTCCTTCATTTGATGAGTTCAGTAAAGCAGGGATCTACCATTTTAAACACGATGGCCCTTTAATTGGCTTTAAAGAACAAATTGAAAATCCTGACAAAACTAAATTCGACACGCCGTCAGGCAAAATAGAGCTTTTTTCAAAGGCGTTGTGGGACATGAACAAGCACGAAGAAATACCAGCTATTGCAAAATATGTTCCGGCCTGGGAGGGTCCGTCTGATCCTTTAAAGGAAACATATCCACTACAGTTGATAGGCTGGCATTACAAAAGGCGCTGTCATTCAACTCATGATAATAACGAATGGCTTGAAGAGGCAGCCAGGCAAGAAATGTGGCTAAACCCACAGGATGCTAAAGCAAGGGGATTAAATGAAGGTGACAGGGCTAGGGTTTTCAATGCCAGAGGGGAAATATACATCGATATTAAGATTACCAATAGGATTATACCTGGTGTAGCAGCTATACCTCAAGGAGCCTGGTATACACCAGACAGCAAAGGAAAAGACCAGAGGGGATCTCTGAATGTACTTACATCCCAGCGTCCGACACCGCTTGCGAAAGCAAATCCGCAACAAACAAATCTTGTTGATGTGCAAAAAGCATAATTGAAAAGGAGGGGCTTTTAATGAATCAATTAGGATTTTATATAGATCAAAGCCGCTGCACTGGCTGTAAGGCTTGTACCGTAGCCTGCAAAGACAAGAATGACCTGGATGTCGGAGTGAGTTTTCGCAGGGTATACCATGTAGAAGAAGGCAGCTATAACAAAATAGGAGCAGGGATTCACCCTGGCCTAAAAGNNCCACTGTACTTCTCCAGCCTGTCTGCCAAGCTGCCCAACAGGTTCTATATTAAAACGCGAAGAAGACGGCATTGTTATTGTCGATCAGGAAAAATGCATCGGCACAAGATTCTGCATTGAAGCATGTCCCTACCATGCACCGCAGTTTAACAAAACGCTGTTTAAAATGGTAAAATGCGATTCCTGTTTAGATCTTCGAGAAAAAGGAGAACAGCCCGTTTGTGTTTCTGCTTGTACCCATAAAGCAATAGAATTTGGTCCTATGTCAGAGCTCAAGAAAAAGTATGGATCAATTAACCAGGTGAAAGGGATGCCTAGACCAATAACAAATCCTAATATAGTTATTTTTCCGCATGAGGATGCAAGGTTATAGAAGACTCCAAAGAGAGTTACGATAACGAATGGTGTTTCCCAATTGAGGGAAACACTCTTTTGTTATGTAGGGAAAATCAGATTAAAAAGAGCTTTAGTGCCTGATATCCAAAATAAAGCCCGAAGCNNAAATCGAAATCAAGGTAATAAGCTGTATAGTTAGCAATTTTCGGAAACTGCTAGAGATGGCGGCCATTAGAATATCCCAGATTAGCAGGCCAAGAATGATTCCGAAACTATACACTACCACTTCTGCTGTTCCGTGCGAGGAAGCAGTCTTAGCCAGCACCGATCCATAAATGCCTAACCAGAAAAGGATTGTAAGAGGATTGGAGATCGACATTAAAAAGCCTGAGAGAAACGATCTAAATCCAGATTCACGGCTTCTATTGGCCATCACGATCTTCCCAGAGCTTAGAAGGGTTTCAATCCCGGTATACATCAGTACAAAAAATCCGAACAGCCAGAGAAAAGACTGCATGAATGGAGTTTCCAGGAATTTAACGACACCTAGATAAACGGTAAGCATATAGATAATGTCTGCCGTCATGGCACCTAGGCCAAGCAGCCATGCTTGTAAAAAGCCACTTTTTAAACCCCTGTCCATCTGTGCAGCATTAACAGGGCCTATTGGCGCTGCGAGTGATAAACCAAGAAAAATGTAACTAAGGAATATAGTCAAATCCAAAACCTCCATTAGACAAGCGTCAATTTACTTGTACTATTTCTATTCCAGGCTTTGTAGGTGTACAACCATATTTTAAAAATCAGGCAGAAAAATTGATGTCATTGAAATAAAAATGAAACCGGCTGCATATACTAGTAACTGTTGTTTTAGGACATTGCAGATAACGTTCATCTTTGGTAAAAATAAGAAAGTGTGGTAAAATGAAATAGATATCAACTTTCGTATAATTCATTTATTATAAAAAGTTTTAATTGCGTGCTTTTTATAATGAATGAATTTTTTTATCAAGGCTCTTTTCGTAAACTTGTGGCTTTCCAGTTTACACATGTGTTAGGTCCATTTTAACTATTTGGAGCTGGTATATAAGTGCACGAGATGTGACTGATTTCTTTACGAAAATGAAGAGCCGTAAAAAAACAACAATCTTTACGGACACAAGAGTGATCAATGTTACTAATATCAATAAATATAGGAGCGTGAGGAAATGGCATTTGGAAGAAAACCACCTGAAGAGATCATAACTGCTGAAACAAAAATATGGGAATGTACTTCTGAAGATTGCAAGTGCTGGGTTCGTGACAACTTTAAGAGCAGCAGTGTCCCCGCTTGTCCGATTTGCAAAAGTGATATGGAGCAGACAACCAAGGTTTTAGAGGTAGTAAATAACCACAGCCAAAATTTAATCGGCTAATGTGAAAATAGGATGATGAAAACAGCCAAGGAGGAATACTCCCTGGCTGTTTCTTTGTCCGGAGGAATAATTTTTTTGCACTAAGAATAGTGTTCCTCCAGCGCCTAGGCCCTCGAGTCGCTTGGCTAGTTTCTTCTCCTAGAAACTCCGTAACTTCAACTCCTCCGGGCAGAAGCAAAAAGCGCTTCTTTGTCGGAGTCTCCAGTTTCTCAGTTTCTGGACAGTCGGCTACACGTACGATTGCGGTTCTCTCAGGTGATGTCAAGAGCGACTTCACCGGTCGGACCTTCGACGGACACGATGTCCTAGTGCCGACGTTGCCACAGGACGTGGCGATCTTAGTCGGCCACCGCTTGTCGGGGCTGACCAAGGCGCTTACGCTTTTCTTGTTTGAAAGCGCTTTATTATACTATTCATTTTACTTTAAAAATAGTAGAAATTGAAACACTTTGCTAAAAATTCAAACAGTTTATTTGAATTTTTCGTGTGAGTCAACTTCTACTATTCAGGTTTATTCCTTCATTTCTTATGAAACAAGTTGCTTTATTTCACCGAAAACGGATTTCTCAAGCAGTTCCGCTACGTCTAGAGTTTCCACGTTTTCTTCAACTTCTTTTGCCTTGGTGCCATCTGATAGCATCGTCAAGCAGTAAGGACAGCCTGAACTGATGATGGATGGGTTGACGGCTAGCGCCTGTTCTGTGCGGGATACATTGATTCGATGGCCTGTTTCTTCTTCCATCCACATCAAGCCGCCTCCGGCTCCACAGCACATTGCGTTATCGTGATTTCGCTCCATTTCCTTCAAATCCACTCCAGGAATGGCTTTTAGAATATCACGCGGAGCATCATAGACTTCATTGTATCTTCCAAGATAACAAGAATCATGGAAGGTGATCGTTTCATTTACGGCATGCTTAGGTACAAGCTTCCCTTCCTTGACCAATTGCGCCAGCAGCTCGGTATGATGGTATACCTCAGCTTCAAGCCCGAAGTCTGGATATTCATTTTTAAAGATATTGTATGCGTGCGGATCAATCGTAACGATTTTTTTCACTTCATTTTTCTCGAATTCTTCGATATTCTTAGTTGCCAGCTCCTGGAATAAGAATTCATTACCAAGGCGGCGCGGCGTATCTCCGGAGTTCTTCTCCTTATTGCCAAGGATGGCAAACTTGACGCCCGCTTCATTCATCAGCTTGGCAAATGACAGGGCGATCTTCTGGCTGCGATTGTCAAAAGCACCCATTGCTCCTACCCAGAATAAATACTCGAATTCCTCATCGGCTTTTTTCAGTTCTTTTACCGTAGGAACAACAACATCATCGCGAAGATCACGCCAATTTTCTTTTTCTTTACGATTCAAGCCCCAAGGGTTGCCCTGGCGCTCGATGTTCGTCATCGCCCGCTGTGCGTCAGGATCCATTTTGCCTTCTGTCAACACAAGATAACGGCGCAGGTCGATGATTTTATCAACATGTTCGTTCATGACCGGACATTGGTCTTCACAGTTACGGCAAGTTGTACAAGCCCAAATTTCTTCTTCTGTTATCACATCGCCGATCATGCTTGGGTCATAAGCCAGACCCGCCGCAGCTTCTTCTGCACCCTGGCCAGCACCCGCCAATGCAATCTGATTGCCTTTTGTGTTAGAAAATGCAAATGTCGGAACCCATGGCTGCTTTGAAGTGACAGCCGCACCGTGAAGCGTCAAATGATCACGCAGCTTAACGATCAGATCCATCGGCGACAGCATTTTTCCAGTGTTTGTTGCCGGACACATATTTGTACAGCGTCCACATTCAACACAGGCATAGAAATCGATCATTTGCTCATAGTTGAAATCAGTGATTTTGCCAGCCCCGAATGTTTCCTGGGACTCATCCTCAAAATCAATTTTAGTTATTTTACCTGGTGCATCCACTCGTGTGAGATAGACATTTGCTGGACCAGCAATCAGGTGCGCATGCTTTGACTGCGGTACGTACACAAGGAATGCAAGCAGGAACAGCAAGTGAATCCACCATGAAATATAGAAGATCGTGATGGCAGCTGTCTCAGGAATTCCGCTGAATNNCAGGCTCAGTCCATGTTCCTTCATGGCCATGCCAGATCATGCTCATTCCATTGCCAAGCAGCACGGATAGCATTAGCCCGCCAATAAACAGCAGGACAAGGCCATTCTTGAATCCTCGCTTCAGACGGACAAGTTTTTCAACATAACGGCGATAAAAGGCCCAAACCACTGCGACCATGATAATCAGTGTAATGATTTCCTGAAAAAACGTGAAACCGGGATAAAGCGGACCAAGCGGTAAATGCGAATCTGGCTTTATCCCCTTCCAGATAAAATCAATTGCTCCAAATTGTACAAGGAGAAAACCATAAAAAAACATCACGTGGATAATTCCGCTTTTCTTGTCTTTCAAAAGCCTTTTCTGCCCAAATACGTGTACCATGATCCTTCTAAGGCGGTCTTTGACATCATCATCGAACTCAGATTTTTTTCCGAGCTTAT
>DMSR01000103.1 GCA_003457145.1 Bacillus sp. (in: firmicutes) | reverse complement strand
TGGCACTACCGAAGAAACGCCCCTCCCTTTGCCATCTGCTTACCGACTGCCTCGATGATGAAGGCGATTATTTTGTCTTTTAGTCTCCATCTCCGAACTTTTTGGGCTGGGTCGAAGCCATTGTCGAGGACGACTTTCCTTAATTCCTGAACCTCGAACGTTTGCAATAATGCTGCTAATCCTTCGGCGCCCTGGTTTTGGTAAATAGTAAATACATCAAGTTTTACCGGCTTTTCCTCAGGTTTGGCTTTTTTCGTCCGCGTTTTTTTCACCTTTGCCGTCTCTTTCATTTCCCCGAAAAAAAGCTTTGCAAATTCTTCATCTTCCTCTAGTTTCTTTGCCATTTTCAGAAGGACTGACGCGACCTGTTTTCTTAGGGATGCATCCTTATAATCCAACATGTTCACAAAACTCCTCCGTCAGTTCTGAAAAAGCCTCGAATGAGCTTGAACCACCCCAGCCATATTTTTGCTTGAGGGTATTGATCCCGTTAGCATCAAAGTCTGTTGCATCGGCAGCCTTGGAGACGAGCGGAATTTTCGTTTCAAACACTCTTGGCAAATCACCGCTTGATGCCTTCGAATGCAACTTTCTTAATGTCGTATCATGCCTTGTTACATTAGCACGGTACATCGTTGGGACGATGCCAAGCGGTTCTACTTTTTTGCCTGTTTTCCGGCTGAAGTTCTTAACAGTAGTGATAATTTGAGGGATGCCATAGGTGGACAGATGATCAGGTATGGTTGGGATAAGATAATAATCACTAATATTCAACCCATTTTGCGTGACAATTCCTAAATTCGGAGGGCAGTCGATAAGAACTATATCATATTTAGTTATGTAATCTTCTACGGCTATTTTTAATACATCTATCGGACGGATGAGTGAGGTTTGACCAATGTTGATCAGCCGGTCCTGGATCTGGACAAAATCGAGGCTTGAAGGAATCAAGTGCAGGTTGCTCAACCCTCCATATAGATTTGAACAGTAGGTAACGATCGAATCTTCCAGGCTAAAATGAACCGTATCATCAATCTGGTCCTTAAATAGATGATATAACGTTCTTTTTTCAATATTCCTTTTCTCCCATTGGTCCTCGCCAATCAAGGAAACCGTTGCATTCGTTTGCGGATCAAGGTCAATGACCAATACCTTCAAACCATGCTCTGTTGCCAGAAATTCTGCCAAAGCGACAGTAATGGTCGTTTTCCCGACACCGCCCTTTAAGTTAATCACGCTGACTACCTTTGACATGCGCGTCTCTCCCCCTTTAAAATGAACTACCTTAATGTATATTCATTTTCTCGCTGGTAAAGTCGCTTTTTATAAGGTACTCGATTGTGTATCTGCCTAGTTCATCTTTACCACAAAAAATTAAGGGGGTACTTTCCCTATGCTTTTTAAATTTTTCAGAAAAGTATGTACATTCTTTGAATAATTCGTCAAATGTCTAAAATTTGTTAAAAAATATGGTAAAAGTATATATATACCAATTAGAAAGAGGATGATGCTTACATGTCCTTATACGAGCAATTACCGGAGGATTTCTTGCTTGAATTTTATTTTGAGATAAATAAAAACATTGCAAAGGGCATTCTTTCGAAAAATATGTATTATGAATTAGGATTAATTATTGCAGCAGCAGAGAAAAAAGGGATCCATTTAAGCGAACCAACAGATTTTAAAGAAATTGTAAATCAAAAGGTATTTTCCCAACTAGCAATCTAACTTGTCATTGTATACATATACACAAAAAAGCTGCCGTTTAACTATTCATCCTGGGAATAGCGCTCCTGATCGCCCAAAATGATTCCAGAAAAAAAGTCCGTCAATCCCTTCTGGATCAACGAACCTTTATGTGCGTATAAAACTGGCTGTATGAACAAGAAAATCAGCGCCAGCTTTTATCTGCTCCGAAGGGTTAGATATCCCCTTCAATAGCTTTCATGATAGCGTATGCTCCTAAGGATTTATTTGAGGGAATCGCCACTTTCAATCCTGATTGGGGATAGAAGGCTGAATGAAAACTAATCCCTGGGTCATACCCCAATACATGATATTTGAAAATCTCACCATCGCTTTTTCTTATCCATATGCCATAGCCATAATACTCTTCTTCCTTCACGTTGACATATGGGGTCATAAGCTTGATCGTAAACTCCTCAGTAAGCAGCTTATATTCGAGTAAACTCTGCCAGAATCTTACCATATCCGGTGCTGAAACAAATGCCCCGCCATCGGCACCGCCTCTTATAGCAATACAGTAAATATTCGACCTCCATGATCCATCCTCATGATCAATGTAGCCATATGCTGTATCCTTCGGAAGGTTATCCAAGGAATAATACCCAGAGTCCTCCATTCCACATCGTGCAAATACATTCGTTTCGATGTATTCGGTAAAAGCTAAACCTGTGGCTTGTTCAATGACCATTCCCAATACAATGAATCCTGCATTATTGTAATGAAATCTCTCTCCCGGACTGAACATCATCTTGCTGTTTTGAAACATAGGCAGAAAATCTATTACCCTCTTCATTTTGTACATCGGTCTTTCTTTCCAAAGATCCTCATAATCATCCATGGTTCCTTCATCGAAATAATCGGGAATCCCTGAGGTATGTGTTAATAAATGGTGGAGTGTAATGTTTTCATCAAAGTGAGGAAAGACAATATCCAAACAATCCTTCAGCTTCGTATCAAATGCAAGCATACCCTTTTCAACCAGCTGAGCTATCCCAATGGATGTAAATAATTTACTCCCTGAGGCAATTCCGAATTTAGTGCCGGCTGAATTCAATAACTCATCCGCTCGGTTTGAATAGCCGCTTGCGGCCTGGTAAATGACTTTCCCATCCTTTTCAACCAGGACAACTCCAGAAAAATCCACCTTACTTGAAACGGTTCCCGCCAATTCCTCTATATTTTTTAACATTACATCAACCCCTTTAGGGTTATCATATCAAATTATAATGGAAAGATTAGGAGGGATTTCACCTACCTTATCTCATTATTATTTTCGGATATATGATTTGAACATGCCTTATAGAAAAAGAGAAGGCCTTATCACTTTTAAAGTGAAGAGCCTTCTCCCTGCTTAAATTTATGATTGCCTTCATACTCCACTAACTACTTCAGTTTTTCTCACTGTTCTTCCATTAAAAACGAGGGATTCTTGTTCCTCTAAATTTATGAAGCATCCATTTATTTCAGACTGGAACCGTCCATATCTTTCTGCCATCTGCTTAAATTGGTTTTCAAACAGGTTTTGTTCACTATATAGCTTGTCCTTTAATTCGGAAACCCATTTAGCCATCTCCGCCAGGCTGCGCTCCGCTTTATTTGCACGCTTCTGTTCGATCTCTAATTGTTCCTGCAGCTCTTTATTTATTTTCACCTGATCTTCAGTCAAAGCCTCTAGCTGCTGGTAGATATTGAAAACCTCATCCTTAAAGCCATTGATTTTGCAGCTTGAAACTCGGGCTTTTTCCAGCTTCATCTCTTCTTCTGCCTTCGCTCTTATTTTTTTCTGTTCTTCAATTATGATCATATTTTCAGCAAATTGCTAGTCTGGAAGAATCAGTTGCAGAAAATATGATCATAATTGAAGAA
>DMSR01000161.1:764-3466 GCA_003457145.1 Bacillus sp. (in: firmicutes) | reverse complement strand
GAAAATAAAAATATTCAATACAGTCTACCGACTGAGCTTGAGGGATTAGGTCGCGCAGGACGCGATCTTGATGGAATTCGGAAATGCATCCTCCATTCTGTGTATCAGGCACAGGGACAAGGCTGCAGTGCGGGCTTCATTGGTGTTGGCATTGGCGGTGACCGTTCTTCTGGGTATGACCTTGCAAAGGAGCAGCTTTTCCGTTCCGTCGAAGATGTTAACCCTCATGAAGACCTTAGCAGTCTTGAGGCTTATATAATGGAGAATGCAAATAAGCTTGGAATCGGCACCATGGGCTTTGGCGGAGAAACAACCCTTTTAGGCTGTAAGATTGGCGTGATGAATCGGATCCCTGCCAGCTTTTTCGTTTCGGTCGCTTACAATTGCTGGGCATACCGTCGACTAGGCATGGAGGTGCACCCTGAGACTGGGGAAATCCAGGAGTGGATGTACCAGGAAGGTGAGAAAATTGATTTCGCACAGCCGGCTGCACAGGAAATCGCAGCAGCTGTAGAAGCTCCGGCAGACCCAGAAGTCGTAACATTAACTGCGCCGATTACAGAGGAACAAATTCGCCAGCTTAAAGTGGGAGATGTTGTGGAAATTACCGGGATGATGTATACAGGCCGCGATGCCATCCATAAGTATCTATCTGATCATGATTCGCCAGTTGATTTGGATGGACAGGTCATTTATCACTGCGGACCTGTCATGCTTAAAGATGAAGATGGTAAATGGCATGTGAAAGCTGCCGGCCCGACAACAAGTATTCGCGAGGAGCCTTACCAGGGCGATATCATGAAGAAATTTGGCATCCGTGCAGTGATTGGCAAGGGCGGCATGGGCGCTAAGACGCTATCAGCTTTAAAGGAGCACGGCGGGGTATACTTAAACGCCATCGGCGGAGCTGCGCAATACTACGCTGATTGCATCAAGTCTGTCGAAGGCGTCGACCTGATGAACTTTGGTATTCCAGAAGCAATGTGGCATTTGAAAGTAGAAGGCTTCACAGCAGTTGTGACGATGGATTCACACGGCAACAGCCTTCATGAAGATGTAGAAAAATCGTCACTGGAAAAATTAGCTCAATTTAAAGACCGCGTTTATAAATAATCTAAGCAAAAAGGAGACTTGGACACCACCAGGTCTCCTTTTCATTTTGAAAAGGCTAAGCTCTCTTCATAAACACTTCAAAAAGTAAAAATCAGCAAAAGGTTTTTTTTGGCTCAAATGTTCGTTAGAATCCAGTAGCTAAGGGTATTCGAAATGCAACAAATCAACGTAAAAGCATCCTTCTTTAAAACAAGAAACTTGCTCCTGAAAAATAAGAATGTTTTTCTTCCTCCGACAAACAATAAGGTAAAACATCATTGGAGGAACATCATGAAAATGCTATATAAGATTTTACTGGCTATAAACCTTTTGCTGCTGATGGCATTGCCAGCTGCAGTCCATGCGGATTATTCGAATTCTGCCATGCATTGGGGATTTAAAAAAGGACGCAATGGAAAGCAGGCTGATGCCGGAAAGCCGATAGAGAATATCATAGCAAAACACGGAGCTGTCTATAAAGGCGACCCTAATAAAAAGGAGATCTATCTGACTTTTGACAATGGGTATGAGAATGGCTATACAGAACAAATTCTTGATGTCCTGAAAAAAGAGAAGGTTCCAGCGACCTTCTTTGTAACGGGCCACTATCTTGAAAGTGCTTCTGAAATTGTGGAAAGAATGGTTTATGAAGGACATATCATTGGAAACCATTCATGGCACCATCCTGATATGACCAAAATCAGCGATGAGAAAATTAAAAAAGAGCTGGAAATGGTCAGGGAGGAAACAGAAAACTTAACTGGAAAAAAGCATATGTCCTATTTGAGGCCACCAAGGGGGATTTTCAGCGAAAGAACAATGGCCGTTGCCAAAGAAGCTGGGTATACCCATATATTCTGGTCACTCGCATTCGTTGACTGGAACACTGATCAGCAAAAAGGCTGGCGATACTCATACGACAAAATCATGAGTCAAATCCATCCGGGGGCGATACTGCTGCTGCACACCGTTTCGAAGGATAATGCGGATGCTTTGGAAAAAGTGATAAGAGATTTGAAAACGGAAGGCTATACCTTTAAAAGTCTTGACGATTTGATGATGAGCCAGAGCGTGAAGGATCCAATGCTTTACTAATGCTGTTGTCGAATTGATTGCTGCTTTTCGTGCATCCGCATTCTTATAGGCATTGGGGCCCTTTTCGAGGAGTCTTCTAACTGCGTATGTAATAAAACTCGTAAAAAATCCAAATGCCGATTTTTACTTTTGGTTGAGAAAGCAACAAAGAAAGTTTACGAAAAGAGCCATTACTAAATCCCCCGGCATTCTTTGGTGCCGGGATTCCTTCTGTAAATTAGTAAAACTGCTGATAACTTCCAGTTTTATACAAAAAAGGTTTTTCGCTATAAAAATGAAATTTTCACTGAATTAAATCTTTTCGCTATAAAAAATACTAACTTATGCCCGCTGGTTGGAGAAAATAGAAGCTTAATCTGAACCAAACTGGCGAACCTTCCCCGAAATTCTCTAATTTTCGTAAAAAAGATGTGAAAATGCTATAATACGGGGAAAATACATAAGGGCGGTTTGATTATGTGGGAAGAGACGGTTACTATTTCTGGACCTTATAACTTTGATTTGGCTTTAAACAG
>DMSR01000161.1:0-748 GCA_003457145.1 Bacillus sp. (in: firmicutes) | reverse complement strand
ATAAGGCAGTAGCTGAGGTGGTAGGTTCGGGAACGCTTGGAAATCCAGAATTCCTCGTACGGTCCACTCTTGAAAAAGAAAAGGTAATTCAAAGACTGACGGAGATTTTCCGCTGGGATGTGGAACTAATCCATATTCATGAGCACTTTCAGACAACGGACCTTAAGGAATTGTTCATTAATCATTATGGTACTCCGCTGGTTTTGGAATTCGATCCATTTTCGAGTTTAATTAAAAGCATCATCCACCAGCAGCTGAATTTGAAATTCGCATTTACACTGACGGAACGGTTTGTAAGAACATTCGGCGAGGAAATTGATGGAGTCTGGTTTTATCCTGCTCCTGAAAAAGTAGCCAGGCTCTCGGTCGATCAGCTGCGTGAATTGCAGTTCAGCGGGCGGAAAGCTGAATATGTGATTGGCATTGCTGAGCTTGCTGCGTCAGGAGAACTCGATTTTGAAAAATTAAAATCGATGACTGATGCCGAAATCACTCAGGAATTAATCAAGATTCGCGGTGTCGGTCCGTGGACGGTCGAGAACTTTCTGATGTTCGCCCTTGGGCGGCCAAACTTGTTCCCGATGGGGGACATTGGCATCCAGAATGCATTGAAGAAGTATTTTGACCTGGAACAAAAGCCGACCCCAGCTGAGATGGAAAGATATAAAGAACCATGGAATCCTTATTTGGGCTATGCTTCGCTCTATTTATGGAGAAGCATTGAGTAATTGGAGTGAAGATAGATGAA
>DMSR01000207.1 GCA_003457145.1 Bacillus sp. (in: firmicutes) | reverse complement strand
ATTTCGGTTCTCGAGTGATACGCAGGACCATCTCTATGTCTTCCTTGAATACAAAACTTTTATAATTAATCACCAGTAGGAAATACTGTATAAACAAATTGGAAAATGGGGGATAGAATTATGCCTGAATTGCCAGAGATGGAAACATATAAAACATTACTGGGGTCATTGATAGGTGGGCAAAGAATTTCGGATATTGAGATTGGGCGGGAAAAGTCTATTAACGTACCAGTTGACAGGTTTACTATGCAAGTTTCAAATCAAGCTATAAAAACGATTACTAGAAGAGCAAAATATTTGATTTTTCAACTGCAGGATGGAAAGTGTTTACTATTACACCTGATGCTTGGAGGATGGATGTTTTTTGGCAAAGAGGAAGATCGACCAAACAGGACGATTCAAGTAAAGCTATCATTTGGGGAACAACATTTATTTTTCATTGGACTGCGATTGGGCTACCTGCATCTTTTATCAGCTGAAGAGGTCAAGGAAAAGTTTGGAGAACTGGGACCTGAAGTGCTTGCTCCTGATTTTACATTGGATGCCTTTCATCAACTCATGCAAAAAAGAAAAGGAGCAATCAAAACAACATTAATCAATCAAGAAGTGCTAGCAGGAATAGGGAATGGGTATTCTGATGAGATTCTTTGGCATGCAGAGATTCGACCTGATAAAAAAATCAATGATCTTGACCATCAACAGTTATCACGGCTATATCATTCGATTCAGTTTATCCTTAAAAGAGGAATCGAACAAGGTGGTTATATGGAAAGCCCGCTATATAAAGGAGATGAAAAAACAGGAGGGTATCAATTTTATGTTTATGACAGAGAAGGTAACGAATGTTCTCGTTGCAATGCTATCATCATAAAAAAAGAAATCTCTTCACGAAAAACTTACTTTTGTCCCAATTGCCAGCAATAATAAATCCACCATCTCCCTTGTTTTTCCACACGCACTCTGGAGATGTGGAGTGTGTGGCTAAGATTGAAATAGTTTAAGCGAAAAGCCTTATCCTTTTAACGGATAAGGCTCTTTTAATAATTATCGATTAACACGGGCTGTGAGGATATTTCGACTTGTCTCAACTATTTCTCAAGAAGTTATTGGGAACTCCCTATTATCATATTTTTCTTTCTTCCCTTTTACAACAATCCTATATGAAGCCCAAGCGACATACAGGGAAATTATAAATATGACGAGTGTAAATGCTGCATGAATAGCACCCAGCCAACGGTAAGTTGTATAGTATTGGAAGTTGATAAAAAAGAATAACACAACGCTCAATGAAGTATACAATTTAGGGATCCTGCCAATAAGACCCAAAATAAACATAAAGGGTGGAATAAATTCAATGATATTTACTAAAGCTCTGTGTTTTTGCCAAATTCCCCCATCAACAAAAACAGCAAAGCCTGCTAAAGAAACTTGAATGACGATCCCAAGCAAAAGAATCCATGCTAACAGGAAAAATAATGTTCGAGAGTATTTTTGTATCTTAGTCTTAATCTTTTCACTCATACTCATTAAAAATCCCCCTTCATTTTCTAATGTCAAAAACCCATACATGCACACCTACCAAGGTGCTCCCCTATTACTAATGCGATATTTTCATTTTACTAATTGTCTCAAATAGACTACAAAATAAAATTTCAGAAATCGTGCAAAAATTATGAACTTTATATGTATATTTATTCTATTTATCCATGGTACAGGCTGATTATTATTGACTCATTGCTCCAAATGAAAGTTTCTTTTGTTAAGTGAAAAATCTTTTATGTTCTTTTTTCACCTATAAGCATAGTTACTTCTGACCTAAGTGTCCCTCTGACGTTAATGTTCGTCTTAGTTTTCGTTCCCTCCTTATAATAGTCCTCCCTAAATGGTGATGCTCGCATTTTTCGATATCAAAAACCTGCTTCTAAGAAAATACAAACAGTTCCAGATCGCCTGCTACAGTCTATTCAATAGGTTCAGCTGTTCCTCCTATACGGCTGGGTAGTGAATGAGGCTTCTTCCTTATCAATCTCTTCAATGAGTTTCTGGGAATAAGCGGATTCTAAACCACCTTATCCTCCCTCTAAGCTTCTGTCCCCTTTTTTGTTTTACTTCTAGTTTTTAGAGAAAAGGTCCAATCCCCTGTAGAGTACTTCCCATATTATATTGTGTTCTCAATAAAAAATAAGGGAGTGAGAATATTGAGAGATAAAGAGAATCAGCATAGGGATCTTTCGGCCCATATTGGCAATTGTTCAAATAGGAACGTAGATTCGGACGTGAATTTTGATGCAAGAGTAGGCAAGATACCTGTAGTCTTAGCAGAGATTGAAGTAAGTACCCCGGTTAAAGCTTACTTTACCTTTCCGGAGGATGTACTGGAAATCAAGGATGTAAAAAAACGAGTAGTTCTTGTCCAATGTCGTCTGCTGGTGCCTAGCAATCAGCTATTCATAAAAGGATATGTAGAGAAAAATATCAGATACGCTGCTGTAAAACCGGGATGGAATCGAAAGTCTATTGACTCAGATATTCGTTCTCTCACAGTGAAAGCACCTTTTGAGTGTACCACTACAATTAGGGAGTTCATTACTCGTCCAGTAGACGTTCAATTTAACCAGCGCAGTGAATTTGATTTTTTGGTTACCGAATCTTTACCGGAAGGCTATCCTGA
>DMSR01000250.1 GCA_003457145.1 Bacillus sp. (in: firmicutes) | reverse complement strand
CCAGTAAGCGTATTAAATAAAGAGGTTTTTCCGCAATTTGGATTACCGACTAATGCAATGTTCTTAATCTTCATTGGATACTAACTCTACAAAAATTCTTTCAGCTTCATTCTTTCTTAATGCGAATCTTGAAGTTTCAATTTGAACTAAAACAGGATCTCCGCCANNTTCGTGGTTATTTGCAACAGTGCCCTTACTTCAAAGCCAAAATTTTTCGGGCACCATTAAGTACGAATAAAGAAACCAGTATGCCAATGATTAAGTCTGGATAAGCTGATCCCGTCCACGCCACGAGTACACCGGCAAATATAACGCCCATATTTACGACAACGTCATTCGCCGAGAAAATCCAACTGGCTTTCATATGTGCGCCATCTTCTCGATGACCAGAAATAAGATATAAGCATGTCACGTTAGCTATAAGTGCGAGCAGGCCAATAACAATCATGAGCGTTGATTCTGGCTCGCTTCCAAACATGAATCGTCTAATGACATCAACAATCACGATAACAGCAAGTAATAACTGAATCCAACCTGCGAAATGGGCTGCTTTCACTTGATATTTCGCAGCTTTTCCGACGGCATATAGCGCAATACCATAAACGGCTGCATCGGCAAACATATCTAGAGAATCAGCAATCAATCCTGTAGACGCAGCAATAATACCGCTGATGAATTCTATAAAGAAAAGTAGAGCATTAATACCTAATAACAGTTTAAGTACTTTAGCTTGTCTCACAGGATCAGGTTCATTAGGTATATCGCCTGAAGAAAGCTGTGTTTCATCAAGTTTCGCCCCAAAACCCAGTCCTTCGAGTTTAGCCGTAATTTGCTGAATCCCTTCATTATGGAAGACTTTCAGTTTTCGATTGGGAAGATCAAAAGTAAGACCTTTAACTGCTTCAATATCTGCAAGAGCCATACGGACCATTTGCTCTTCAGCAGAGCAATCCATTTTAGGAATGGTGTAGGTACTTGTTTGCTTAGCCTGTTGATTGCTTATATAAGTTTCAGTCTTCACAAGCTTTGCACCAAAACCCAAAGCTTCAAGTTTGGTAGTTATATTTTCATCTTTTTGATTATGTAGAACCTTTAAAGACCGGTTAGGTAAATCAAAGATGAGTTTTTGAACACCATCAATTGAAGATAGCGCCATACGAACCATCTGTTCTTCCGCAGAACAATCCATTTTGGGAACTAAGTATTCACTCATGTAGTGCGAATCTTTTAAAACGTTTTCAGTGCTTAAATTTTCTTTGGGATCAGAACCACAACAGGATTGNNTTGCTTCTGCAATTGATGGATGATTTTCTTGTTGAGATTTCTTATCTTCGCATGGTGTTTCTTTACTACATCCACAACCACTCATAATTATACCCATTAAAAAAATTATAAACTTTGAATATTAGAATCCCTATAGTTACTATAGAGTCAAGAATCTTTGGAAATACTAACTCAATGCATTTAAAAATTGGTGAACTCTCTAAAAAAACCTCATGTTCAGTATTAACAATTAGGTTTTATGAAAAGGAAGGTTTAATTCCGGAACCGGAAAGAACGGAAGGAAATTACCGCCTTTACGATATAGGCTATGTTGAGCGAATTAAGTTTATTTTGAATTGCCGAACTTTAAATATGAGTTTGAATGAAATTCGTCAATTACTCACCTATAAAGATAATCCCAAGAAAAATTGTTCAGATGTGAATGAATTAATTGACTTACATGTCAGTGCTATCAGAGAAAATATAATCAAGCAACAAAAGCTTATTGAACAATTATCTGATTTAAGAGGTACTTGTGATGGTTTATGTACAATTGACCAATGTGGAGTTCTAAAAAATCTAGCTTGATTATCTAGACCTATGCTTTTTTCAAAAACTCTGTATATCTTTACTTAAGGCTGCAAAAAGTTTAAGGTTACTCAAATTCTGTGATCAGATCTTTGATAGATCTGGACAGCTTCTTATTGGTGTTTTAAATACAGATTTGTGTATGAAGAGAAAAACATTTCTAATCCAGATATTGGTACTCTTATTCACATTCCAGAATATTTGGAGTGTGGCAGAGGCTGCGTGTCTGCATGAAATGCCAAACATACCCAATTCAATACTCTCTAATCCAATCGATTTAGACGAAAAGAGTGATAGTCCTAGTCAAGCACTTTATTCCTTAGAAAACTATAAAGAAATTTATGACTATTGTCAGAAGGTTTGTTTTAACGAAAAGTGCAGTCATTTCTCAATTACAATCGTGATTCAGATTGACCCACCCGATGATTTGAAGCTTAAAACTCATTTTGAGACAGTCCTTACACCATCTTATTTGGGAAGAACTTTTTATAAATCCCCTTATCTGAATCAATTAACACCGCCTCCCGATTTGCCCCTACTATTGGTGGGGTAGTCTTATAAAAGCCCACCACTCCTAATTTCATTATGCGTGGGGCATTTTCATGTCAAAAAACAAATTACATCAGGATACCTCCATCCTGAATTTATCCTGGTCAGCCTTAGGTAGCGGTATCTTGCTATCTGCAATGATCAGCATCAGTACTTCCGTAGTCGCCAGTACTCAAGATTTAACGCTGCAGCAAGCTATTGAGCAGGTTAACCAATATCAAGCGTCCCAAAATTTCTGGGAAACGCAAAACAGCATTAATGCCACGAATCTTCAGCAAAGTAAGCTGTTTAAAAATCCTGAATTGTCAGTTGAACAAACGGGCTTTGGTTCAAATAATGAAAAAGAGCTTGCCATCGGTATATCACAACCTTTGGATATTTTTGGTGAGCGAAGAGCAAACCAAAAATTAGCCAGTCTCTCAATAGATAAAACAGCGCTGAAACAGAAGATTTATCAAGCACAAATTGAGCTTGCAGTGAAATATGTATGGTCGCAACTGGCCATTGCCGAACTTGAAAAAAACATTGTCAATGAACAACTTCGGGTGAGCCAAGAAAACCTTCAAGCAATCGAAAAGCGCTTTAATGCAGGCAGTATTGCCCAAGTAGATGTGAATCGCGCACGTTTAAGTCATGCTGAAAATATCCGTCTTTTTAGACAGGCCGACTTACAGGTACAAGTGGCCACCCAACAATTATCAAATTTATGGGGAACCTCTGATAAGTCATTGCATGTAAATCTCTCTTCGCAAAAGCTTTGGCCAAAATCGACTCATCAGCAGGTTCAAGAATATTTAGCGGATAACTACATTGAGAAATATCGAGCTTTACTGGTATTAG
>DMSR01000469.1 GCA_003457145.1 Bacillus sp. (in: firmicutes) | reverse complement strand
TATTCCGGGTACATGGTATGTGGGTTCTAAGCCAGGATGGATAGACCCGGCCAAATCGCCAATCGTGTTTGTGCATGGCTATAACAATTCTGCGTCTGTTTGGTGGGAAGGAAATGATATGTATGAGACTGCACTGGCCAATGGGTACCAGACTGCATTCATCGATCTTCATTCAGACCTTGATATGTGGACGAATGGTGAGCTGCTCGCACAAAAGCTAAAGGTGATTTACGATTATTTTGGCAAAAAGAAGCTTGTGGTCGTTGGCTATAGCAAGGGCGGGGTCGATACGCAGACGGCTCTGGTCCATTACGGGGCACATGAATATGTATCGAACGTAATCACCCTGTCCACCCCGCATCGAGGCACGCAGCTCTCGGACCTGGCCCACAGCAGCACCGCATGGTGGCTGGCAGCTTTGCTTGGCAACAATAATGACGCCACAAGGTCACTGCAGACGGGATACATGGCCTACTTCAGAAGTATCACTGATCAGCATCAAAATACTAAGATGAATCGTTATTATACATTAGGCGGGACCAAGTGGGGCTCGTTTGGCAGCTCCTTGTATTGGGGCGGACTTTACTTAAGCAGTTATGGAGCGAATGATGGGGTCGTGACCGTTTCGAGCTCCAGGGTGCCTGGGGGAACGATCATCCGCGAAGGGTCCTGGAACCATACAATGATTCGTGAGGGATCCCACACGTTTTCATTATTCAAGCCTTACACTATGACAGCTCAACCATTGTCATTGGCCTATTCAATCTCAAGCAGCGAAATGGTTGAGGAACCAAATACAAATCAAATTGTCAAAGGAGGAAAAGCAGATATAGCCATCCGGGACAGCTTTTTGATTGAAGATGAAGTACAAGGGTTTAAGCTTGCCTTTCTGAGCGAACGTCTGCTGCCTTCCCTCAAATTGAAAGGACCTGATGGAAAAGTATACTCTGCTATAAAGAGTGAACAGGATCAGGGCGAATTTTTCGAGGGGGCCTGGAGCCACCAATTCGAAATCGACATGCCAGCTGCGGGGAAATGGACTTTGACTGGTCCGGGAGCAGCCTATTTATATTCAGTCGCAATTGATAGTCCACTCGGAGCTGAGGTTATGAAGAGCAAACAAACTAAGAGTGTGAAGGCTTCTTATAGGACAGAATGGGTCCAATATCGTCTAGATTCCAAGAAAAAGCTGCATGCTGCCGGAAAAGGCTCCAAAGCAGGTTTGGTTTCGGACGGAGATTTTAACGAGGCGGGAATTTACAGTCTGTCTACAGAAATTAGTGGCTTGGATGCAAAGGGCAAACCTTTTGAAAGAACAGTCATTGAATCGATTTACGTTGATCAGGACGGGAAAATCCATCGGTGAATAGAGGGACTGACTCCGATCATCGGACAATTTTAAAAATATAAAAAGTTCTACCTAAGATAGGGTGCTGGCTGCAGGCCAGCCGAATTCTATGAGTCTTATTTACTGATTTTCATAGAGCGGGTTGAGATGCATGCTTCCGAGTCCGATATACAAGTTAAGCAGAATGTACATCAGGAGGAGAAGGCAATGCACATAATGGATTTGATTTCTAAAATTAACAACCGTGTCGAGGAACTGGACTTTGCAACAGCACGATTTTATATGGAGGAAAATATCGAAGCTCTGAATGATAAAAAAAACTATTTAAATACGAATGCGAGGGACCTGCTTGACTTCCTGACCATACGAAAGGAGTCTGGCCAGCCGCAGTTTACAAGGAGTGATATGGCTGTCATCCATGCGGTCAATAGCTATGCCTCTAAGTTCGATTTAAGAGGACTGAAGGTTGTAATAAGAGATCACTCTCTATTGTTTCTAAGAAATGATATAGCAGCTTATTTAAATTCCGATGCGAGAATCATATTGGAAGGAATGGGCGCCATCCAGAAAGCTGGATGATATGAGGACGGCTGCCAAGTGCAGCCGTTTTTTCTGATTTCTGTACTGATTTGAATCCTGCCATCAGAACCAGCGAGATTTTTTCATTATAAGAGCTGACTATTTTTGCTGCGAAACTTCGTCTAGCAAAAAGCGGAATAATTTCCATACAGAATATTACAGGGTTTTTACAGAAAATAGCGAATATAACGTATACTAGCGTAAAATATCTAGTATGAAAGCATTTGTAAGTGGTGGTTGCTGCTTTACGGCTCAGGGCCTTATTACATAGAGAGCTGCCTTCTGAGCGTCTTTTTTAAAGGAATTAAGGGAGGGATTGCAATGCGGGAGCAGATGAATCCGACTGTAGAGAGAATTTTAGAAAATATTGATAAGGTTATGACTGGTAAACGGAATGTAGCGGAATTGAGCTTGATTGCGCTGCTTTCTGGCGGGCATGTTCTCCTTGAAGATGTTCCGGGTGTAGGAAAGACAATGATGGTAAGGGCACTTGCAAAATCTGTCAGTGCACAGTTCAGGAGGATTCAGTTCACGCCTGACCTACTGCCTTCAGATGTTACGGGTGTTTCAATTTATAACCCGAAGGAAATGGAATTCCAGTTCAGGCCAGGTCCTATTATGGGCAATATTATCCTTGCCGATGAAATCAACAGGACTTCACCTAAGACGCAGTCCGCTCTTTTGGAAGGTATGGAGGAGCAAAGCGTTACTGTTGATGGGATTACCCATAAGCTTGAAAAGCCATTCTTCGTCATGGCAACGCAGAACCCAATCGATTATGAAGGAACTTATCCGTTGCCGGAGGCTCAGCTTGACCGCTTTTTATTAAAAATGAAAATGGGCTATCCAGATATGAATGAAGAAATGGAAGTCCTGAACCGTGCGCAAAAGAATCTACCAATCGAAAATTTGCAGGCTGTCGTTACACTGGAGGACCT
>DMSR01000004.1 GCA_003457145.1 Bacillus sp. (in: firmicutes) | reverse complement strand
GGAGCTATGCGTGTCCCAACTCATAACGTATCATTGGTTGACCTTGTTGCAGAGCTTGACAAAGACGTTACTGTTGAAGAAATCAACGCTGCATTCAAGAAAGCTTCTGAAGGCGAACTTAAAGGAATCCTTGGCTACAGCGAAGAGCCGCTTGTATCAAGCGACTACAACGGCAACGCATACTCTTCTACAATCGATGCACTTTCAACAATGGTTATGGAAGGCAGCATGGTAAAAGTAATCTCTTGGTATGACAACGAGTCTGGTTACTCAAACCGTGTAGTTGACCTTGTTGATTTCATTGCTAAAAAAGGTCTATAAGCTATTATTGGATAATCCAACCATTAACAACTATAATGTAGTGGGATGAAAAAGGGGAGCGGGGTAAATCCCTCTCCTCTTTTTCTGCTTAATCGCGCCCAGGCGCTATTTTAAAGGAGGTCTCTAGCCTTGAATAAAAAGACAGTTAAAGATGTGGATGTAAAAGGAAAACGAGTATTCTGCCGTGTGGATTTTAACGTACCGATGAAGGATGGACAAGTAACGGACGACACCAGGATCCGTGCAGCACTTCCAACGATTCAATATCTGGTTGAACAAGGGGCTAAGGTTCTTCTCGCCAGTCATCTTGGCCGTCCAAAAGGGCAGGCTGTCGAGGAATTGCGTTTGACGCCAGTGGCAAAGCGCCTTTCTGAGCTGATTGGCAAGGATGTAAAGAAAACAGATGAAGCTTATGGTGAATCTGTACAGTCTGAAATCAGCAGCATGAACGAAGGCGATGTCCTGCTTCTTGAGAATGTCCGCTTCTATTCTGGCGAAGAGAAGAATGATCCTGAACTTGCCAAGGCTTTTGCAGAGCTTGCAGATGTTTATGTTAATGATGCGTTCGGAGCAGCACACCGTGCACATGCCTCAACGGAGGGCATTGCCAAGCACCTGCCTGCAGTATCAGGCTTCCTGATGCAGAAAGAACTTGATGTTCTTGGCAAGGCGTTGTCGAATCCGGAGCGTCCATTTACAGCGATCATCGGCGGCGCGAAGGTTAAAGATAAAATTGGTGTAATCGACAATCTGTTGGATAACGTAGATAACCTGATCATTGGCGGCGGTCTTGCTTATACGTTTGTAAAAGCACAGGGCCACGAAGTCGGCAAATCTCTTTTAGAAGAAGATAAGATTGACCTAGCTAAATCCTTCATGGAAAAAGCAAAGGAAAAAGGCGTTAACTTCTATATGCCAGTGGACGCAATTGTGGCTGATGATTTTTCAGCAGATGCAAATACAAAGGTCGTTAAAATTGAAGAAATCCCAGCGGACTGGGAAGCTCTTGATATTGGACCTAAAACGGCTGAAATTTATCGCGAAGTCATTCAAAAGTCGAAATTGGTCATCTGGAATGGACCAATGGGTGTTTTTGAAATCGATAAATTCGCGAGTGGAACAAAGGCTGTTGCCGAAGCTTTAGCCGGTGCGGGCGATACATATTCGGTGATCGGCGGAGGAGACTCTGCAGCAGCTGTAGAAAAGTTCAACCTGGCTGAAAAGATGAGCCATATCTCAACTGGCGGCGGTGCTTCCCTAGAGTTCATGGAAGGCAAGGCCCTTCCAGGAGTAGTCGCTTTGAACGATAAATAAACCAAGTTAGAAGGCAGCCGTGGTCCGGGACGGATCCGGAACACGCTGCTTGCTAAAATATAGAAGTTGAAAAATTCAGCAGTAAACTTGAAAGGAAGTGTCAGCATGCGAAAACCAATCATTGCAGGAAACTGGAAAATGCATAAAACGCTGCCTGAAGCAAAGAAATTTTTAGAAGATGTGAATGGACTTGTTCCTTCCAAGGACAAAGTAGAATCAGTTGTTTGCGCGCCGGCATTGTTCCTTGGACAATTAGTTGAGCTTTCAAGCAATTCCGACCTTGAAATCGGTGCGCAAAATATGCACTTTGAGGAGAACGGAGCTTTTACAGGTGAAATCAGCCCGAAGGCACTGGAAGACATCGGTGCAAAGTACGTAATCATCGGACACTCTGAACGCCGTGAAATGTTCAATGAAACCGATGAGTCTGTAAATAAAAAGACATTATCAGCATTTAAATACAATTTAACACCAATCGTCTGCTGCGGTGAAACATTGGAACAGCGTGAAAATGGCGAAACAAATGAATTTGTCGGCACACAGATCCAAAAAGCGCTTAACAGCCTGACAGATGAGCAAGTGAAACAAACAGTGATCGCTTATGAACCTATTTGGGCGATTGGAACAGGTAAATCCTCTACTGCAGAAGATGCTAATGAAACTTGCTCCCATATCCGTAAAGTGATTGCAGAGCAGTTTTCACAGGAAGTGGCAGAGGCGGTCCGCATCCAGTATGGCGGCAGCGTTAAGCCTGGAAACATCAAGGAATATATGTCCCAGCCTGATATCGACGGCGCATTGGTTGGAGGAGCGAGCTTAGAGGCTGAATCCTTCTTACAATTATTGGAGGCAGGTACTCATGAGTAAAAAGTCACCAACAGCTTTAATTATTCTGGACGGCTTCGCACTTCGCGGCGAACGGATGGGAAATGCCGTTGCCCAGGCGAATAAGCCGAATTTTGACCGCTACTGGAACAGTTACCCGCATGCTCAATTGATTGCAAGCGGGGAAGCGGTTGGTCTTCCGGAAGGCCAAATGGGAAACTCTGAGGTTGGGCATCTGAATATTGGTGCCGGCCGAATCGTTTACCAAAGCCTGACACGGGTGAACATTTCAATCCGTGAAGGCGAGTTCGAACAAAATGAAACATTCCTTAACGCGATCAAGCATGCGAAGGAAAAAGGCACGGCGCTTCACCTATTCGGACTATTATCCGACGGCGGCGTCCACAGCCATATTGAGCATATGTTCGCGTTATTGAAGCTTGCTGCAAGCGAAGGCCTTAAAAAGGTATATGTGCATGGATTCCTTGATGGCCGTGATGTCGGGCCGCAAACGGCAGCTGGATATGTCGAGAGAACGCTGGAAAAAATGAATGAAATCGGAGTCGGTGAATTTGCGACGATTTCTGGGCGATACTATTCAATGGACCGCGACAAGCGCTGGGAACGTGTGGAGAAATCCTATCGTTCTATGGTGTATGGAGAAGGACCATCCTACTCAAATCCACTGGAGCTGATTGAAGATAACTATAACAATGGGATCTTTGATGAATTCGTGGTACCGTCAGTCCTTACCCGTCCAGATGGAACACCGATAGCGACAGTTGAAAATGACGATGCAGTGATTTTCTACAACTTCCGCCCAGACCGCGCCATCCAGATTTCAAACACTTTCACAAACAAGGATTTCCGTTCATTTGATCGAGGAAATGGCCATCCTGAGAACCTGCACTTTGTCTGTTTGACACATTTCAGCGAGACGGTCGATGGCTATGTTGCCTTTGAACCGTCGAATCTTGATAATACGGTTGGCGAAGTGATTTCTCAAGCTGGAATGACCCAGCTGCGTATCGCTGAGACGGAAAAATATCCTCACGTAACGTTCTTTATGAGCGGTGGGCGTGAGAGCGAATTTCCAGGAGAAACAAGATTGCTGATCAATTCACCAAGGGTAGCTACTTATGATCTGCAGCCGGAAATGAGTGCCTATGAATTGACGGACGCCTTGCTGAAAGAAATTGAAGCAGATAAGTTTGATGCCATTCTCTTGAACTTTGCAAACCCTGATATGGTTGGCCACTCGGGAATGCTTGAGCCAACAATCCAGGCGATTGAAACAGTTGACGAATGTCTTGGCAAAATTGTTGACCTGATCGTATCAAAAGGTGGAACAGCCATTATCACTGCTGACCATGGAAACGCAGATGAAGTCGTGACACTCGAAGGCAACCCGATGACAGCTCATACGACGAACCCTGTGCCAGTGGTTGTAACCAAGGCAGGAGTTGAGCTGCGTCAAGATGGAATCCTTGGCGACCTTGCACCGACAATGCTAGAGCTGCTAAATCTTGAACAACCTGCAGAGATGACAGGTACATCATTAATTAAAAAATAATCCAAAAAACAAGGAGAGATTTCTATGCCATTTATTACAGACGTTTATGCACGTGAAGTATTGGACTCCCGCGGTAACCCAACAGTTGAGGTTGAAGTTTTCACAGAATCAGGCGCTTTTGGTCGCGCACTAGTTCCAAGTGGTGCTTCAACTGGTGAATACGAAGCAGTTGAACTTCGTGACGGCGACAAGAGCCGCTACCTTGGCAAGGGCGTGCTCAAAGCCGTCGANNCGACAAGAGCCGCTACCTTGGCAAAGGTGTATTGAAAGCAGTTGAAAACGTAAATGAAATCATTGCTCCATACTTGATTGGCGAAGAGTTCAATGTTCTTGACCAGATTGGCATCGACCAGGCGCTAATTGAATTGGACGGAACAGAAAACAAAGGCAAGCTTGGCGCGAACGCAATCCTTGGCGTTTCCATTGCTGTTGCGCACGCTGCTGCAGACTACCTTGACCTTCCTTTATACCAATACCTTGG
>DMSR01000281.1 GCA_003457145.1 Bacillus sp. (in: firmicutes) | reverse complement strand
TGCACCAATCCGACTGACGAAAATATCAAAATGCTCCTTTAATAACCGGATTCCCATTTCGCTGTTCATTAATCTCTGTGTGTACAAATCAATGTAACGGACGCTTTCAATGCTAAAGTCCAAATTTCTTTTAGTCAGATTCTCTCGATCCCAAGGATCTTCCGAGACATCCTGATACATTAATGCCGCAGTTCCTCTTAAATTATTTTTTATCAACTTATTTCCCTTTAAGAATCCAAACATTTAGTAGTACTCCCCTTTGAAAACTTCATTCTGTTTCAACTGCGGATAGATTCCTTTTTCCTTTTCATTGCTTATTAATTTTAGCATATGTATGTTCGTTAATGCCGCAAATACTGATTAAAGGATAATATCTAGAAGCCTTTAAAAATGAAAAACAGTGGATTCAAAACTGAATTCCACTGCTTTATTACTATTTATTAAAATGAATTCTCTCTTCTGACTGATCTATTCGAACTGTTGTTTCACTAGGTTTTGTCTCGGCAATTACTTTCCCTTGGCGAACCGAGTAGCGTACTGTTGCCTGCTTACGGATTGCTTCGTACTCATTTTCAGCTGCTAGTACAATGAAATTGGCCGGTTTACCTGTTTCTATTCCATAGCTCCCCTCGATATTCAAGGTTTTGGCGCTATTTGTAGTGATTAAATCGATAGAGTTCATGATTTGCTCGTAGCCCATCAATTGGGAAACATGGATGCCCATATGCAGAACCTGGAGCATATTTCCTGTTCCAAGTGGATACCACGGATCAAAAATGTCATCATGGCCGAAGCTTACATTCAGGCCTGCTTCAAGCAACTCTTTTACCCTTGTGATTCCCCTCCGCTTTGGATACGTATCAAACCGGCCTTGAAGATGGATGTTTACCAATGGGTTAGCAACAAAATTGATATTGGACATCTTCAATAATCTGAACAGTTTGTACGTATAAGCATCATTATAAGAGCCCATTGCTGTTGTGTGGCTGGCTGTGACCTTGTTGTTCAGTCCGCGTTCATAAGCCTCAGCAGCGACTACTTCAACGAATCGAGATTGTTCATCATCGATTTCATCGCAATGGATATCAACAAGGCGGTCATACTTTTCAGCCAGGTCAAACACTGTTTTTAATGAAGAAACGCCATATTCCCTTGTGAATTCAAAATGAGGAATGCCGCCGACGACATCTGCACCCATTTTCAAGGCTTCCTCAAGCAGCTCTGCCCCGCTTGGGAAAGAATTGATTCCTTCCTGCGGAAAGGCTACAAGCTGTAAATCTACATAGGAGGCCATCTCTTCTTTTACCTCCAACAGCGCTTTTAAAGCTGTTAACTTCGGATCTGTCACATCTACATGTGTGCGGACATGCTGGATTCCCTGGGCAATTTGCCATTTCAATGCTGTTTTGGCTCTTGTTTTTACGTCATTCTCTGTTAATGTTTGTTTTCGCTGGGACCATCTTTGGATGCCCTCAAACAATGTGCCGCTCTTGTTCCATTCCGGCTCACCGGCAGTCAAAGTGGTATCAAGATGGATATGCGGCTCGATGAAAGGGGGCAGCAGAAGTGAACCTTCAACATCGAGCACTTCCTGCCCTGTTTCTTCTATTACATTCTGTGTAATTTCATTGAACTTCCCTGTTTTTATAGCTATATTCCATAGCCCGTCTCTTCCTCTGAGCTTTGCATTTTTAATAATCACTTTTTTAAGCCACCTTCTTCAGTTCTGTCATAGAAGCATTTCTTGCCTGCACGAACACCGCAAGCTTTGAAACGATTACGAATGTGAATACTGACCCTAATAGAGCATTGATTGGCGGGATGCCTGGAACAAAATTCGCTCCTGCAATACCAACGGCCCATGCAAGCAACGCAATCCAGTTGACTGCTTTAAATTCCATTTCTTCAAATCGTTTGTATTTTCCTCGATTGACGATGAAATAATCGGCTAAAATGATCGCTCCGATTGATGGCAGAGCCGTTCCTAAAATCGTCAGCCAGCCAACAAAGTTATTGTAAAGCCACATTGCTGCAATTGTACCGACAATCCCGTTGAAGATGACGACCTTGCTTTTGGCGATTTTCGTGATATTTGAAAACCCGAGACCTGACGCATAAAGAGCATTGTCGTTTGTTGTCCAGATATTCAACCCAAGCACGATGATTGCCGGGATGATCAATTTCTGAAGGAACATAACCTCTGAGATATCAGACTGACCTGTTGCAATCGCACCGATTGCTCCAAACACGAACATGAGGGAATTTCCGATAAAGAAGGCAACGACTGTTGTTATGACAGCTGACTTTTTCGTATGGGCAAAGCGGGCAAAGTCTGGTGTCAATGTACCTGCACTGATAAATGATCCGACAGTAATTGTTAAAGCTGCCGCTAGTCCAATCGCTTCTGCTGGCTGATATTGCAACAATCCTTCCAAGCCGCCAGCTGTATCGGTTGCTTTGAAAACCGAAAAGCTTCCTAATACAGTGATCAGAGGTACCGCTATGAAACTAAGAATTGCCAGGGCCTTCATTCCGAAGAATGCAGTAGCCGTCATTAGTATACCTGCAACTGCGATGAGCAATGTCGTATCCATCCCAGTCACTTTTTGGACCGGAAGAGCGAACATCGCTACCCCAACCCCGAACCAGCCTACCTGTGTAGCTGCCAGTAAAAACGAGGAAAGATAAGAACCTTTTTCTCCAAAAGCATAGCGTGCAAGCAAATGGGTCGATAACCCAGTTTTAGCTGCGATATAAGCAAGGGCTCCTGTATATGCCCCTAGAATCAGGTTTCCAGCCAGGACAATTCCGATAAACTGAATAAATGTCAACCCAGTTCCTAACGTTCCTCCAGACCACATACTAGCTGAGAAGAAAGTAAGCCCCAGCATTACAACGAGCATTTTCCAGAATCCACTTCGGTTGCCTTGTGGCACTGCCTGTAACGGAAAATCTAAATCTACTTTTTTCATTTTAATTCCTCCAATGTCTAATGTTTTTGTACCTGGTACCGAAGAGATCTTCGATTTAGACATTTGGAAACGAAAAAAGGCTACTTGCCGTTTTCCGACAAGTAGCCTTTTCGCCATGATAAACCAAAGAGCATGGGCACTCCTCACCCAATGGCCATCACTAAATCCGCTGTCCTTGTCAGCCTCACGGGACTGAATTAAAGGTACCAGTATTTAATTGTTCTTATTATTTCAGAAATTCTACTAAGTGTCAATCATTAAATTTTGATAGGATGTTCCTTAACAGCTCTGTAAGTGAAACTATTGATCAAGATATTGAGAGACCCGCCTAGTGTTCGCTTACGGCCACTTAGTCTTCGCGGGTCGGGATAATTGCTCCTGTTGATGCAGATTTAACATTTTTGGCATATTGATATAAGTATCCCTTTATATATTGGGTTGTAATTTTCTTGCCATTTTCTGCTTTCCGTTTCTCAAAATCTGCATTTATCGCTTCAATTATTCCTTTGTTCACATCCACTCTAATTATATCTCCCTCCTCCAGGTATGCGATTGGGCCTCCATCTGCTGCCTCAGGGCAAATATGTCCGACAAAGCATCCGTTATTGGAGCCGGAAAACCTTCCGTCCGTAATCACACATACCTTGCTTCCCAACCCCATCCCAACTAGTAACTTCATCGCTTTATACATTTCTGGCATGCCCGGACCTCCTTTAGGTCCCTCATTTCTAATTACCAGTACCTGCCCTGCTTTTACTTCCAGTTTCCGGATCCCCTCAAGGGCCTCTGTCTCAC
>DMSR01000464.1 GCA_003457145.1 Bacillus sp. (in: firmicutes) | reverse complement strand
AAACGATTTTTTTGACTGAATCTATATCCTCGTTTACAAAAACTCCAACCTTCCACACCCCTTCAGGAAGTTCATCGATAATTTCCTTAGCCTCTATTGCAGTGAGTTTTCTCTTGCTTTCGGCAAAAACAAACCCTATTGCATCAGCGCCGGATTCAACCGCATGTCTTGCCGCTTCGATGTTTTTGATACCGCAGATTTTCACCTTCACAACTTCATCCCCCTACTGGTACCTTAAAATCCATGAATGATTGCTGAATATCTCGGGATGTCATCAAGGTTTCTCCAACCAGGATACCATTAGCACCTGCAGCAGATGCCCTTAATACATCTTCCTTAGACTTTATTCCGCTTTCACTGATCAGCAAAGCTCCTGCCTCTTTGACTAGCGGTCCGAGCCTTTCAGTCGTTTCGATGTTAACCTGAAACGTTTTTAAATCCCGGTTGTTGACACCGATCAGCGATGCATTTATCGCAAGTGCTTTTTCCAAATCTCTCTCATCATGTATTTCGACCAGACATTCCAATCCATGGCCTGCTGCATAGCCATATAACTCAAATAATTCCGCTTGAGGAAGAACAGAAGCAATCAATAATATTACATTCGCTCCATGTGCCCGTGCAAAGTCTATTTGGATTTTATCAACAATGAAATCCTTGCAAAGAACGGGAATATCAACGGCCTTCCTGACCTCCAGCAAATCATTAAAAGTTCCTTTGAAACCTTCTTCATCTGTTAAAACCGAAATAGCTGCAGCTCCTGCATTTTCATAGAGTTTGGCCTGTTCCTGCGGATTAAGTGTAAGGTTAATATCTCCTTTTGAAGGAGAAGCTCTTTTAAATTCAGAGATGATTGCCATAGTTTCAGTAATTTTCAGATTTTGGATTAGGGAGTGCTGGTGACTTTCAGGATATCTTATCTTAATACCCGCCCTTTTAAGGACCTCCGCTTCGATTCGTTTGCGCTCGATTATACTGTCAAGAATTGTAACCATTTCTTATCCAACCGCCTTTGTCTTTTTAAGACTCTTATTTATCAAGTATTCTAATTTAGATAAAGCCCGGCCTGAATCGATGCTTTCCGCCGCAATTTCCACTCCCTGGAGGATCGAATCTGCCTCCCCAGCTGTATAAATTCCTATTCCTGCATTTAAAAGTACTGTATCCCGTTTGGGCCCCTTTTTTCCTTTCAGAATTTCCAGCAAAATCACGGCATTTTCTTTTGCGTCTCCACCCTTAATGGTTGTGTTATCATACACTGGCAAATTAACTTCTTCAGGGTGCAGCTTCATCCTTTTAATGGTTCCTTCAGTAACCAAAACCATTTCGTTCTCTCCGGCAAGGGACGCTTCGTCCATATAGCCTGCTCCATTGATTACTATAGCCCGCTTCCGATCAAGATTGGACAATACATCAGCAAATTTATCTAATAGATCCCTCCGATAAATGCCTAACATTTGGTAGTCCAGCTGCACCGGGTTTGTAAGGGGACCGATCAGGTTGAAAATTGTTGGGATTTTCAACTCTCTTCTAACCTTCATGATTTGTTTCAATTTGGGATGAACATATGGCGCGAAGAGAAAGGCAATCCCGTTTTCTTCCAGGATTTCCTCAGTCGACTCGGCAGGAACATCCAGAGAGACGCCTAGAGCCTCGAGTACATCTGCACTACCAGTCTTGCTGGAAACACTCCTGTTGCCATGCTTTGCAACCGTAATACCAGCACCGGCAATGACAAAAGCTGACGTTGTGCTTATATTGAAGCTTTTCGAGCCATCTCCACCGGTGCCGCAATTATCCAGAACATTCGGTATTTTCTTGGTGAAACTCAGTGAATGTTTCCGGATTGCTTTCACTAGACCCGTTACCTCTTCGGCAGTCTCCCCTTTTGACTTTAATCCAGTTAAAAAGGCGGCTATTTCACTGTCAGTGATTTCTTTGGTAAATATGTCCTGTATTGCTTCCTCCATTTCATTTTCCATGAGTGACTTTCTTTCAATAAGGCGTTCAAGATAATGCTTCATGAACCAATTTCCCCTTTCTGGTCTCTTCAAGAAAATTCGATAAAATTTGTTTTCCGCTTGCCGTTCCTATTGACTCAGGATGAAACTGAAGGCCGAAAAGCGGGAATTCATTATGCCTGATTGCCATGATTTCGTTGTCTTCAATTGATTTAGCAAGGATTTCAAACTCAGAAGACAACGTCTTTCCGTCTATTACTAAAGAGTGGTACCTCATTACCTCAACCTTCTCGGGTAAAGAAACAAGCAGAGAAGTACCAGTATGGCTGATAGCAGACTCTTTTCCATGCATGATTCGTTTGGCTCTTATGATTGATCCCCCAAAGGCATATCCGATTGCTTGATGCCCAAGGCATATTCCCAGGATGGGTAATTCAGGTGCAAACCTCCTGATTAAATCAACACAGATGCCGGCATTTTCCGGCCTGCCAGGGCCCGGTGAAAGCACAATGGCTTCAGGGGCCAATCTCTCAACATCATCAAGGGTCAATTTATCATTCCTGATTGTTTCTACATCTGCTCCTAGTTCACTTAAATATTGGTATAGGTTATATGTGAAAGAATCATAATTATCGATAAGCAGAATCATTGGCGGCCTCCATCATTGCTTTTAATTTATGGATTGTTTCTTCAAATTCTTTTTCAGGGTCAGAATCATAGACAATTCCTGATTGTTTCTACATCTGCNNGGTCAGAATCATAGACAATTCCTGCTCCTGCCTGGAAATATCCCATCCCATCCTTAACGATCATTGTCCTGATTGCCAGGGCAAAATCCATGCTGCCACAGGCAGAAAAGTATCCAACCGCACCTGAATAAACACCCCTCTTTTCCTTTTCAAGATTATTAATTATTTGCATTGCCCGAATTTTCGGAGCCCCTGACACCGTTCCTGCAGGAAGACAGGCTGCCAGGCCATCGATCGGATGTGCTTTTGGCGAGAGTCGTCCACTGACCTCCGAGACTAAATGCATCACAAATTGATACTTTTCAACTTCCATATATTTATTGATGCCCACGCTGCCAATCTCACAAATGCGACCTAGGTCATTCCTGGAAAG
>DMSR01000389.1:347-4503 GCA_003457145.1 Bacillus sp. (in: firmicutes) | reverse complement strand
TATAATAAGGACAGAGAAAAACCATTCAACTCGACTGCTTTTCAAGATCACAAGGTCAATGACTATAAAGGTCACCCCATTGTGCTGCAGAAGTCCGCATCTGTATACGATGCCATTGTGCTAATGTTTTTGGAGGATGTAGGAACCTTGTATGCGGTCGATTCAGATGGATGTCTAGCCGGTGTGATTTCGAGGAAGGACTTGCTGCGGGCATCAATCGGCAATAAAAATCTTGAAGAACTTCCTATTAGCGTCATCATGACCCGGATGCCAAATATCATAACTGTCAAGCCCGAGGAAACTATGCTGCAAGCTGCAAAGAAGCTTGTTGTGAATCGTATTGATTCATTGCCTGTCGTCCGTGAAAAAGACAATAAACCAGATACATATGAAGTGATCGGCCGCATCACAAAAACAACGATTACTAAGGTCTACCTTGAAATAGTTGAGCAAAAATCTGTCTAGGAAGTGAGTGCATTTGGAAATGAAGGAAGTTGTTTATGTTGTATCTGACTCTGTCGGAGAAACAGCAGAATTTGTCGTAAAGGCAGTGGCAACGCAATTTAACGGCGGCCAGGTTGATATTAGACGAAACTCTTATGTTGAGGACGAAGAGGATATAGAGGATGTAATAATGGTTGCAAAACAAGGCCGCTCGATTATTGCTTACACAATAGTCGTTCCAGCGTTAAAATCATACCTCGATAAAAGAGCAAAGCAAGAAGGTATTCATGCAGTCGATTTGCTGGACCCGCTAATGAATGCCTTTGAAAAGAAATTCAACATGGAGCCAAATCATCGTCCGGGTATGATGCGTAAGCTTGATGATGAATATTTCAGGAGAATAGAGGCAATAGAATTTGCGGTTAAATACGATGATGGCAGGGATCCCCGTGGAATCCTGCGTGCAGATATCGTGCTGGTTGGTGTATCGAGGACATCGAAAACACCACTATCCATGTATCTTGCACATAAGCGATATAAAGTGGCCAATGTCCCCATCGTACCAGAGGTTAGGCCTCCCGATGAATTGTTCCAAATTTCAAGAAGCAAATGTGTGGGCTTGATTATCTCCCCTTACAAACTAAATGAAATAAGAACCGAAAGGCTGAAGGCTCTTGGACTGGGTTCGAGGGCAAATTACGCTAGCTATGAAAGGATTCTTGAAGAATTGGATTACGCAGAGAAAATTATGAAGCGCGTTGGCTGCCCGGTTATTAACGTTTCTAACAAGGCTATTGAAGAGACGGCCGGTTTAATTCTGGATATTTTAAAAAGTGAGAGGAGTTATTCATGATGTCTAAATTTGTTTATCTATTTAATGAAGGAAATAGTCGCATGAAAGAAATTCTGGGGGGGAAGGGTGCGAACTTAGCCGAAATGACGAGCATTGGTCTTCCTGTGCCATTCGGTTTCACGATTTCTACAGAAGCTTGTAATGCTTACTATGATGCAGGAAGAACGATTACTCCTGAAGTCCAGGCTCAGGTACTTGAATCCCTGAGTGAAATTGAAAGAAAAACAGGCAAGAAATTGGGTAACCCAGAAAGTCCTCTCCTTGTCTCTGTTCGCTCAGGCGCTGTCTTCTCCATGCCGGGAATGATGGATACAATCCTTAACCTTGGGATGAACGATGAAACAGTCGAAGGGCTGGCAAAACTGACAAACAACCCTCGATTTGCTTATGACTCTTACCGCCGCTTCATTCAAATGTTCAGTGATGTTGTTCTTGATGTCGATGTATTTTTCTTCGAGCGTTTGCTTGAGGAAACCAGGGAAGCAAAAGGGTATCATTCAGACCCGGAAATGACGGCCGAGGACTGGAAAGAAGTGATCCAGGGTTATAAAAATATCGTAACGAAGCATACGAGGAAGCCGTTCCCTCAGGATCCAAAAGAGCAGCTATTCCTTTCAATCAATGCTGTTTTTGATTCTTGGAATAATCAACGTGCAATCGTATATCGCCGTTTGAATAAAATTCCATCTCACCTGGGAACTGCGGTGAATATCCAAAGCATGGTGTTTGGAAATATGGGGGATGATTCAGGTACAGGTGTTGCCTTCACACGCGACCCTTCTACGGGTGAACATATACTGTATGGTGAGTACTTAATCAATGCACAAGGTGAAGATGTTGTCGCTGGTATCCGCACGCCGCAGCCAATCCAGACACTCAAGGATGAAATGCCTGAAGTATATCAGCAGTTTGTCGATACATGCCAACAGCTTGAGCAGCATTATGAAGATATGCAGGATATTGAATTTACGGTTGAGCGCGGTGAACTATTCATTCTTCAGACACGTACAGGAAAGCGGACGGCACAAGCAGCAATCCGCATTGCTGCTGAGCTTGTTGAGGAAGGAATAATTGATAAGAAGTCGGCATTGCTTCGTGTAGATCCTGATCAGCTTGATCAGCTCCTCCATCGAAGGATTGATGAAAATTACGAGCGGAACCAATTGGCGAAAGGCCTGCCTGCATCACCTGGTGCGGCTACTGGGAAAGTTGTTTTTGATGCCGACGAAGCAGAGTTGCTCACCAATGAGGGCCAAAAGGTTATACTTGTCCGTCCGGAAACCACTCCGGATGACATTCATGGAATCATCTCCGCCCAAGCAGTGGTCACAAGCCGCGGCGGTATGACGAGCCATGCAGCTGTTGTGGCAAGAGGTATGGGTAAAGCCTGTATTTGTGGGTGCGAGGCAATGAAGATTGATCTTCATGAAAAACAATTCCGTGTCGGTGAGACGGTCGTCAAACACGGAGATATCATCACAATCGATGGTGGTACAGGTGAAATAATGCTAGGAGAAATTCCTATGATTGAGCCTGAGCTATCTGATGAGTTCCGCCTGTTGCTTTCATGGGCTGATGAAGA
Organism: Bacillus sp. (in: firmicutes); assembly: GCA_003457145.1. Classification (GTDB taxonomy): domain Bacteria; phylum Bacillota; class Bacilli; order Bacillales; family Cytobacillaceae; genus Mesobacillus. Next base: position 1,624 of record DMSR01000389.1, on the reverse strand, counting down.
ACGCAAGATGGGTGTGCGTGCAAATGCGGATAACCCAGAGGATGCTGCAAAGGCTCTTGAATTCGGAGCAGGGGGAATTGGACTTTGTCGTACGGAACATATGTTCATGGATGCTGCAAGAATTCCGATTGTACAGAAAATGATTCTTGCTGAAACTTTTGATGAAAGAAATGCTGCTTTGGACGAACTTCTGCCAATGCAGCAGGGAGATTTTGAAGGAATCCTGGAAGTAATGCAAGGGCTGCCGGTTACAATTCGCTTACTTGATCCGCCCCTTCATGAATTTTTACCGGATAAGGAAGAGCTCCTTGTAGAAATCACGAAACTGCAAATCCTGGATCCTGAATCAAAAGAGCTTAAGGAAAAGGAAGGTTTACTCAAGAAAATTCGTCAATTGGATGAATTCAACCCTATGTTAGGGCACCGAGGCTGTCGTCTGGGCATGATTCATCCGGAAATTTATGAGATGCAGGCAAGGGCAATCTTCTATGCAGTCACAAAATTAGCAGACAAAGGCATTGATGTTCAGCCTGAAATCATGATTCCACTTGTTGGACATGTGAACGAATTGAAGGAAATGCGCGAACTTGTAAATGCAGCTGCTCAAAGTATAAAAGAAGAAACAGGCAAGGAATTTGAATATACAGTTGGAACTATGATTGAAATTCCTCGAGCTGCATTGACTGCAGACCAAATAGCTGAGGAAGCTGACTTCTTCTCCTTCGGCACGAATGATTTGACGCAAACAACCTTTGGATATAGCCGCGATGATGCAGAAGGTAAATTCCTCCAGGCTTATATTGAGCAAAAAGTGCTTCCTGAAAATCCATTTGCGGTACTTGATCGTGAGGGTGTTGGCAAACTTGTTGAAACTGGTGTCAATCTTGGCCGTCAAACAAAGCCTGGGCTTAAGACCGGCATTTGCGGTGAGCATGGCGGAGAAAAAAGTTCGATTGAATTCTGCTATAATGCAGGACTGGACTATGTAAGCTGCTCTCCATACCGCGTCCCGCTAGCCCGTCTAGCAGCTGCACAAGCAACCATAAGACATGAAAATAATAATAAGAAGACTGTTTTAACATCAATATAGATTAAAAAGTGGAAGAGCCTTACGAAGACAGCGCTCTTCCATTTTTTTAAGCTCTACGTTATCCGGGTGCATACGTGAAGATAACTGATATGCAAGGCTTTTCTAGTGAATTTTACATTTCATCTTTTGAAATTGGTTCTGTTAAAGCCCAATTTTGATTTTTAATCTTGTTGATTGTAGTGGAAGG
>DMSR01000389.1:0-341 GCA_003457145.1 Bacillus sp. (in: firmicutes) | reverse complement strand
AAAATACCTTATTGATAGGTAACTGATGGAAAAAAGGGTATACTAGGAGTAAGAAAAGAATTCCTTAGGTCTTCTGGTGTTACGACTCACCGTGAGAAGGCGTGAGACCAAACCAGGAAGGATGAGGTATATGATCGTTAAGTTATATCAAGCAAAAGCAGGGGATGGAAACAAAAAGAAGGGGATGAGGCGTACTCAATCCTTCTTCACTACTCCACAGGATGCTGTATCGGAGGCACTTGCATTAAAAGAACGTATGGATTCGAGATATGAAAACGAAATCGAATGGGACTATAAGGGAGACTTTACTGGCACGACTGAAAAGATGAAGATTCTAAGAG
>DMSR01000275.1 GCA_003457145.1 Bacillus sp. (in: firmicutes) | reverse complement strand
GTTGATGTATTGGTCAGTCGTACGTTGTTCTGGTACTTTGGGCACCCGCTCGTATACTTCTGGCTTCTGCCTGCCTATATGGCATGGTATGCAATCATCCCGAAAATTATCGGTGGTAAGATATTTTCAGATTCATTGGCTAGGTTGTCCTTTATTTTGTTCCTGCTGTTTTCGATTCCGGTGGGGTTCCACCATCAATTAACTGAACCAGGTATTGACCCTGCTTGGAAATTCCTTCAGGTAATCCTGACATTCCTTGTCATCATTCCATCTTTAATGACTGCATTTTCTCTGTTTGCAACTTTTGAAATGTTTGGTCGTTCAAAAGGTTCAACCGGACTTTTCGGATGGGTTAAGAAGCTGCCTTGGGGCGATGCACGATTTGCGGTTCCATTCATCGGAATGCTCGCTTTCATTCCTGCCGGTGCAGGCGGAGTGATCAATGCTTCCCACCAGATGAACCAGGTTGTGCATAATACGATCTGGGTAACAGGCCACTTCCATTTAACACTTGCTACGTCAGTTATCTTAACTTTCTTTGGTATTTCTTATTGGCTAGTTCCTCACCTTACAGGAAGAGTACTGACAAAAGCTATGAATAAATTGGCCATCATTCAGGGTATTGTTTGGGCAATCGGTATGACCTTCATGTCAGGCGCTATGCATGCAGCTGGTCTGTTAGGAGCCCCGCGCCGTTCATCATTCTCAACATACGGTGGAGCCGAACAGGCAGCTGAATGGATCCCTTACCAGGTTGCTCAGGCCGTTGGGGGGTCAATCTTGTTCCTTGGCATCATTTTAATTATTTATATTTTTATCAACCTTGCTTTCTTTGCACCTAAGGGTGTAGAAGAATTCCCTGTTGGGGAAGTTGCTGATAACGCGGAAAAAACACCAATGGTGTTCGAGAATTGGAAGCTTTGGATTGGTATCACCGTCCTTCTGATTCTATTCGCATACACAATTCCATTCATCGATATGATTGAGAATGCCCCAATAGGATCAAAGGGCTATAAATTCTTTTAACACCCTAAAAAGCACTTCACTGTCAAAGAGTGAAGTGCTTTTTTTGATTTCTTTCAGGCAGCGATATATTGACTGCCAACACCGAAGCAACGATCAGCAAAGAGCCTGCAGACTGCCAGAATCCTAAACGGTCTCCATAGACCATTACCCCAAGCATTGTTGCAACAACCGGCTCCAGTGTGGCAACAACAGCCGCTGTGCTGCTTTCTGTCCGCTCCAGGCCCCATGAGTATGCGAAATAAGCAAGAACTGTCGGGAAAATACCCAGGCCAAATGCATATAACAGAGTTTCATTTTCCAACAGAATAGATGTCTTTCCAAAAATGCCAGTAGCAGGAACCAGTGCGAGAGACGCAACAATGAACGTATACATAGTGACTGTGAATGGCTGGTACTTTCCCAATGCCACCTTGCCAAAAATACTGTAAAGAGCGTACCCGAACCCTGCTCCAAGACCGATAAGGATGCTGACAGCAGAAAATGACTCCCCTCTCTGGCTGGTGATCCCCGCTGCCAATGTACACCCGACAATGGTCAATAGTATGGCGAATAGTTTCTTTTTATTGATGCTTTCTTTTAAAAAGAGAAAAGACAAAATAGCGACAAATGCAGGAGAAGTGTACAGCAGGGCGACTGCAACCGGTATATTCATAAGATTGATGGCGGTAAAATAGCACCAATTGAAAAAGACAATGCTGAAAATTCCTGTTCCGATAAACAAATGCATATCTTTAAGTTTTACCTTCATCTGGTTCCGATAGAACGAGAACCCGATTATTATTAGAATTGCGGCTGCTGTAACCACCCTTATCGCAACGATTTCCATAGCGCTGAACCCAGCATCCGAAAGGCCTTTGACAAAGAAGCCAATCATTCCCCACATACCCGCTGCGAAAGCGATCATAAAATACGGCATTTTTTTAGACATATAATCCACCCACAGAAAAGACGGCAGAGTTACTGCCATCTAAATGATTAGCTGATCTAAACTGACTAGATTGTTGATCCTTCAATCCTTGCCACCCAGAAGTATGTTCATTATGATAGTAAAAATTACAGAAAAATATATAACTAAACTAACCGGTACACTTTATTATACTTTTCATATAAATAGTCCACTAAATACTTAGCGTTAAGTCCCTCACCCGTTACATCAGTCAAAATCTCCAGAGGTTTTTTCAATTTCCCATGCTGATGGATTTTTTCTGTAAGCCATTCCTTCACTGGCAAAAGGTTTCCTGCTTCCAGTAGTTCATCGAAATTGGGTAAGTCCTTAAGCATTGCATTCTTGATTTGTGCCGCATACATATAGCCTAAAGCGTAGGATGGGAAATACCCAAAGCTTCCGCCTGCCCAATGAACATCCTGAAGCACGCCTTTAGCATCATTTTCTGGTCTTATACCGAGATATTGCTCATACTTATCATTCCAGATTTGCGGCAAATCCTTTACTTCTATTTCACCATTAAACAATCCTTTTTCAATTTCGTAGCGGATCATTACATGGAGCGGGTAAGTAAGTTCATCTGCTTCAATCCTAATCAGGCTTGGTTTAGATTCATTGATCGCACGGTAAAAGTCATCCAGTTCAACATCCGCAAATTGATTGTCTGCATACTGCTGCAGAAGACTATAATTCTTTTTCCAGAATGAATAATTCCGACCTACAAAGTTCTCGAAAAATAGCGATTGTGATTCATGTATCCCCATTGAAGTCCCCGAACTTAAAGGTGTCCCGACCAACTCTTCCGATATGTTCTGTTCATAAAGGGCATGTCCGCCTTCATGAATAGTACCAAACACCGCAGTCCTGAAGTCTGTTTCATCATAATTTGTCGTAACCCTGACATCGCCTGAGTTAAGGCCCATCGCAAAAGGATGAACCGTTTCATCCAGCCTGCCTGCTTCAAAATCATAGCCCATCTGTTTCAGGACCTCCATGCTAAATGCCCTCTGCTTGTGTTTCGGGAAGTGACTAAATAAGAATCCCGTCGCTGGTTTGTCTGATGAATTCGCTATTTGCTGAACAAGCGGCACGATTTTCCCACGCAAATCGCTAAATACCTGNNTCCTGGTCAAGCACTTCTACAGTGACTCCAGGNTCATACATATCAAGCAGCGTATTATACTTATTTCCTTCATATCCCCAATATTCAACAAACTTCATGTTTGTTGCCACTAACTTCTCGAGGTATGGCCTGAACATTTCAAAATCGGATTTATCTTTCGCCTCTTCCCAAACACTCTCAGCCTTCGATTGCAAAACGACGTATTCCCTATACTCGTCAGCAGGAATTTTTTTATTCCGATCATATTCCTTCCTGCACTCTTCCAAGGTCTTACGTGTTACTTCTGATAACTCCGGTTCATTCGAAAGTTTAGCTATGTAGGCTGCCATTTCTTCTGATGTTGACATATTGAATAATTCAGAAGAGAGAACGCCGATTACTTCAGAGCGCTGTTCTATACCCTTCTTTGGAGCGCCTGTCCTTAAGTCCCAATATATTAAAGAAAGAGCCTCGCCATATGCGGTCATTTTCTTCACATAATTTAAAAACTGCGTTTCTGTTTGTTTTGTATCACTCATCCATTTCACCCCATTTATCTCTTTCCACAACATCTTATCATACTTTTCTGATAAATTGGTTTCAGAGCTAATAAAAAAGGAAGTCAAATAGATTTGTATTACGCTGTGGTTATTTTCTCCCAACACCTAATTTTACCTTTATAGGGAAAAGGGAGTGAATTTTCGAAAAGAGTCCAAAAAAAACAACAGGCGAACCTGCTGTAAGGAGAATCCTAAAGAAATATACTTTATAGACGTTGGCTCACTTAGTTTTTCCGATCGCTACACGCCATGTTTCAGGACCCTCTTCAAGGTATTCCCAGGAAAAAGTTTCTTGGCGTTCCATCATAAACTGGTATTGCAGTGGTCTTGGGTCATGGTCATTGACAATCTGCATATATTCTCCTGGTTTTAAAGCATCGAAGTTTTGGAATATAGTCGAGTGCTTATCTCTTGGTGCATAGTCAGGAACGTTGATAATTACGCTAAAAGTCATTTTTTTCCTCCCCTTTTTATCCTGATTGTGTTTACAATTTTATTATATTGACAATGAGAGTTCTCCGAAGTGAGCGTGGTCACATGTTTGCTATGATATTATTTATCGACTGTTAATCAGGAGAGGAACTTCCTGTTTTAAATAGAATAGTTAAATATGGAGGGATCATGATGAAAGAATGGGTCGGGAGCTGCCAGGTATGCGGCAAGGACATCTTTTGTTTGGATGGTTTTCTGAATGGAGTCCATACAAAAGATGGAGTGGTCTTGTGTTTTGATTGTGAGGAAACTGAGGAAAGATTGCAGACAAAGTAAAAATCCGCAAAGCTTAACTCTGCGGATTTTCCCATTTACTCTTCGTCAGCTGCCAGGTCTTTCACTGGAAGCAGCTCTTCCTCCTTATGTGTAACCTTGCGCAGATTGAACATTGCTTTGATACTGAATATAGCCAATGCAGCAACACCGATTAAGAAAATTGTATCCGGAATTGCGCGCAAAGTAAGCAGCATTTCAACGGTTTCCTGTTTGAGGAACGCAGATGAACGGGAAGCGGCGTAGCCGTTAAAGTACGCTTCCTTTAACTGCAGGTAGCCTACAGGCAGCAAGGAGGCGAATACCATTCCTGCCAGTCCTACATTCAACATGATTACAATGAATTTAACCCATTTGTCGCTCCATTTTTCCGGCTTTGTTATATTCCGGAGAGAGTAGACAAGCACAGCACCTGCAAACATGCCATATACCCCCATCATTGATCCATGGCCGTGAGCTGGTGTCAGGAACTGACCGTGCTCTAAGAAACTCACTGCAGGCAGGTTGATCAAGAAACCTAAAACCCCTGCTCCAACAAGGTTCCATATAGCTACTGATATCAAGAACCAGAAGGTTCCTTTATAAGGGAATTCATGCCCCCCGTCACGCATCATCTTATACTGTTCATATGCTTCTAGTATAAGCAGGGTTAACGGGATGACCTCCAGGGCTGAGAACACCGCACCCAGCGCAATCCATGCCTCTGCAGAACCATTATAATAATAGTGATGGCCAATACCGATGACCCCAGCACCCATTAGCAGGATTAACTGGAAGTATAAGGCTCTTATCGTTGATTTTTTCGTTACCAGCTTCATTTGTACCATCAGGAAACCGATAACGACTACTGCAAATACTTCAAATATACCTTCTACCCAAAGATGGATGATCCACCAGCGCCAGTAATCAGCAAATGTAAAATGTGTACCCGGGTTAATAATAAAAGCAAAGAAGTAAAATGCTGGTACGGCAATTGCCGAATAGAATAATAGGTGAATCAATCCGCCTTTATCGGATTCGCGCTTCAGTCCGCTCTTAATGCCTCGGAACACTATATATAGCCAAATTAACATTCCGATTGCGAGGATGAATTGCCATACACGGCCCAATTCTAGATACTCCCAGCCCTGATGTCCCAACAGGAACCAGTTGTTGCCAAGATAGCCATTAGCGCCTAGCCATTGCCCTGTCATGCTTCCCGCAACTAGAACAACTAGTGCCCAGAAGAGAATATCAACTAAAAGTCCCTGGCGCTTTGGCTCATGCCCTCCCACAAGTGGTGCAATAAAAATTCCCATTCCTAGCCACGCTGTAGCAATCCAGAAAATCGCCAGCTGCAGATGGAATCCTTTCGTAATGTTGAATGGAAGTAAGTCATGAACCCATTTCATCCCAAAAAAGCTGTCTGGTTCTATATAATAGTGAGCGAGCAGAGCTCCAAACATTGCTTGGACAAAGAAGAGAACTGATACAATCATGAAATATTTTCCCGACTTTAATTGTGAAGGTGTAATTGGCAGCTTCATCAAATCGATTTTCGGGAAGTTCCCATCTGTGTATGCTTCCTGCATCCCAAGATGGTAACGATAGAAAACAAATAGAATAAGTCCGACAAATAGAATCAGGATTGTAACGCTGGCACCACTCCACCAGATTGCAGAGAATGACATCTTATTGCCGGCATCTTCATAATATGGCCAGTTATTAGTATACGTAATTTCATCATTAGGCCTCTCGGTGCTGGAAAGCCATGCGGTCCAGAAAAAGAAGTCAGATATTTGTTCGATTTGGTCACCTTGTGAAACCCAGGAACGGTCTCCATCAGGCATATGCTTTTCCTGGATCAAGCCAGGCTTAAGCCCCCACTGATCCCCTTCAGTAAAAATAGTATGATAAAATTCCCTTACTTTTTTGTGTCCATTAATCTGGGCGTCTGTCAAGACTAGCTTATCTGTATCATCCATATATCGGTTTTCACGCATTTCCTTCGTTACATGATCTCGGATGATTGTCTGCTCATCCTGTTCTAAATCCCCAAAGTCTTTGCTGTATTTTTCCTGCGCCCTAAAATCCTGCATTCCTTTTGTATAGATTGTAAGTGCTTCTGCGGTATAATCTGGTCCCATATACGACCCATGTCCCAGAACTGTACCATAGTCCATCAAACCATACTTCTGAAAGACCGCCTGGCCTCCTACAATACTATCCTTCGTCAAGATGACTTCGCCCTTATCGCTTGTTACCTCAAGCGGTCTTGGAGCCATTTCTTTAAAAATCCAGTAACCCCCTGTAAGGAGCACTGTAAAGCTAGCTAATAATGTAATTATGAGTACGGATTTCAGCAGCGAGTTTCTATTTTTTTTAATCACTGCTTTTGTAGATGTTCCATGTTGGAGTTCCATTTTCCATACATCCCCTTTCTGTCTAATTTACCTCCTTAGTTTAAAAGTAATTGATTCAGATGTTTGTGAAGTACCTCATCGTAAAGGTGTGATTTTTGACACAGGAGTAAGTATTACTTTCAAAAAATCGTCACAATATATGATTCAGGTCACTTTGCCAACATTGATAGGTTGATAAAATCTATAGTAGAAACGCATTCTGAAGGCAGAGGAGCAGATGGATATGCAGGTAACACAAATCAGACAGCAATTGAAGGAAGTCCCGATCTTTAAGGAGTTATCACCGGAAGAGCTGGACACAATCGTTGAAATAGCTCAACCGAGATTTTTTAAAAGCAAAATGTATGCTTTCATGCAAGGTGATCCCCTTGATAGAGTCTTTTTCATTAATGGAGGAAAGGTGAAGATTTATAAGACGGATCCTTCAGGAAGAGAACAAATAGTCTCTATACTAGAGGCAGGGGAAATGTTTCCCCATGCTGGTTTTTTCAGGAAGGGAGAATACCCTGCCCACGCTGAAATGATGGAGGATACAAAACTAATCGTTATTCCCATCTCAAAATTCGAGGAAACCCTGGTAGCATATCCTGAACTATCGATTAAATTATTCAGGGTTCTGGGAGAAAAGATTGTTGACTTGCAGGCACGCCTTGAGGAGCAAATCCTCCATAATACGTACGAACAAATCATCATGCTGCTTCTTCGCTTGTGCAGGACGAATGGAGAAAAGAAAGAGAAAGGCTTTAAACTCACCACCCATTTTACCAATAAAGAATTTGCCAATATGATTGGCACTTCAAGGGAGACTGTCAGCCGGACAATCAACCATCTAAAAAAGAAAGATTATCTTGAGATGTCAGATGATGGCTGTTATCTGATTTACCATGAAAAATTACACCAGGAATTATTTAATTGTTAAGTGATGCACATCACGGAAGAAAACGATGAAAATCATTATCATTTAATTAAATAAACAGTAAGAAGGAGCTGAAGGAAATGGGACACAAGACAGTGGAACTAGATGTTAGAGAGGATATCAACAATAAGCTGGAGCCTTTTCAAAAAATAATGGAAGCGATGACCGGACTTGAAATGAATGACGTGCTGATTCTCCATGCGCCATTTAGACCTGTCCCGTTATATGGAGTGATGAAGGCAAAAGGATTCGAACATGAAGCAGAAAAAATCGAAGAAAAGCATTATAAGATCACTTTTACGAAGAAGGGAGGAAAATAGGATGGTGCTCGATAACCGCGGACTAGAGCCACCCCAGCCGATGATGAGGACACTGGCAGCCCTAGAGGAGTTAGAAAAAGGACAGTCACTGGTCATTATTAATGACAGGCGTCCTATGTTCCTGTTTGAACAGCTGGATGAACTAGGATACCTTTACCTTACCGAGCAACAAGAGGACGGAAGCTATAAGGTTACAATTTCCCGAAAAGCGGGGTGAACTAAATGATTCAGCAAAGCAAAGGAAACGAAACAAATATAAAGCTGCCTTTTGCATTTATCACTTTCAGCATGCTTGCTTTGATTCTTTCTCAGCTAATCCTATTATTGAATGGAGATCTGCTGGTCACTGGAACGTTCAGGCTCCCAGCGATATGGTCAGCTGCTCACCTGTTTGTCTTAGGCTGGGCATTAATGGTTGCCATGGGGGCAATGTACCAGCTTGTTCCTGTTGCTTTTTTGACACCCATTTGGAATGAAAAGTTCGGCTTTATACAATTCGCCATAACGGCAATAGGAATCGGGTCATTTGCCGCTGTCCTGTATTTCAGTCCACAAGATTCCCTGCTTCCAGGTATCATGACATTATCGGGGATTTTCATGTTCCTCGTCCAAATGTTTATGACACTTAAAAGCCAGGCGAAACCAAATATATTGACATTATTTGTCGGAACCGCTCTTATTTCACTTTTAGCGACAATCTCACTTGGAATCCTTCTTGTGTTTAGTATAAAAACAGGCTTTGCATCGGATTACTATCAGGTTATTTTTAAAAGCCATATTTTACTCGGTACTGCAGGTTGGTTTACATTATTGATTTTCGGATTTTCCTATAAAATGGTACCGATGTTCTCGCTTTCACATGGCTATTCCATGAAGCCTGCAGCTTATATATTCACCATTTATATTACAGGGATTTTATCAGTCCTTCTCTCTTTCGTCTATGAAAGCAAGCTATTGCTGACAGGTGGAACGTTTTTACTTTTCGTTGGGTTCCTGTTCTTTACCTGGCACATCAAGAAGATCATCGGCAAGCGGGTAAAGAAGAAGCTTGACCGCCCCTTCATGTTTGCCTTATTCGCCATCGTTTGCGGCACATTCATCCATCTTATCGCATTTGTAAGTGCAGCAGCAGGAGTAATGGCAAAAATAGCAGGTCCGATCTTGTTCCTGTATTTAACTGCCTGGATTGCATTCAGCATCATCGGTTATCTGTATAAAATAGTCCCATTCTTATGGTGGACACATAAATACAGCAAGGAGATTGGAAAACAAAAGGTACCTTCCTTGAAGGATATGATGGATGAAAAAACGGCACTGCCGCTTTTCCTTTTGCTCATTATCGGCGCATTTTTCCTTACCGCTGCCTTTACGGCAAAAATGCTGTCCATATTTTTTATCGGGCAGGGTTTATTACTCATAGCCGCAGTGCTTTTTAATATAACTATAGCCAAAGTAGTAACAAAATGAGGAGGAAAAAGACATGACAGCACTAAAGGTAAAAATCAGAGAGAACTTAAAAACGGTTTATGATCCTGAGTTGAATATAAATGTAGTAGATTTAGGTCTTATTTATACTATCGATGTACCCGAACCAAGAAAAGCCAGAATTCAAATGACATTGACTACCCCCGGTTGTCCACTTCATGACAGTATCGTAAGCGGTATAAAATATTGTGTTGAAGGTATGGAAGAAGTCGATATTGCAGACGTAGAATTGACTTGGGAACCAGCCTGGACGCCAGACATGATGACTGAGGATGGAAAAAGACTGCTTCAGGGATTTTAGCGTAAGCGCCTTTGTCCGAATCGACTCGGGGGGTCATGCGATGGATCAGGACACTATCCTTAATGAAAAGAAATGAAAAAGAAACGCTTGTGATTTAGGCGTTTCTTTTTTCATTTTTATTTAGGGTTGGAAAGGCCAAATGACAATGCCTGGCGAAAGTTATCTTCTGCTTCCCGCAACTCGGCAAGCTGCATTTCATCTTGCTGAAGTTCATTTCTGAGAGCTTCTGAGCTGGATGATAATGCCTTTGAAATCCGCTGAAAGTCAATATAAGAATAATTCATTGCCACCCCTCCAATCATCAAATGATAAATGTATTTTATTCCCCTTTTAGATGATTTATTCCTTCTAACAAGCTTGAATTGTTCGCTCGCTGACTTTTACTTTTGGTTGTAAAATCAAAAATGCTCACAAAAAGAAGCCCATAACTAATCCCAGGGCTTCTGTACAACGAGTATAATCTTCAAAGTTTGTGTACGCAATCAGCTTTATTTATGGGATTAGTTATG
>DMSR01000051.1 GCA_003457145.1 Bacillus sp. (in: firmicutes) | reverse complement strand
TTTATATGGGATTTTTAGATACTTTCATCATCACAAATCAACCACCCTGGGTAAAGAAATAAACAATCAAACTTGATGCGGCCATTTTCGAGTTCAAATAAAAGTATGAATGCCAGGATAAAGACTGGCAAGCATAAAGAATGTTCTGTAAAATACATTGTATATATACATAATCATTAGGAAAACTAAACATTTTGGAAAAGGAGCAATGAAATGAACGAGCAAACACTAAGCCTTTTTAAAACATTGACAGAATTGCCTGGAGCACCTGGCAATGAACATGCTGTACGAAGCTTCATGAAGGAACAATTAGGACTATACTCTGATGAACTGATCCAGGATAAATTGGGCAGTGTTTTCGGTGTTAAAAAGGGTGATCCAAATGGGCCGAAAATAATGGTTGCGGGGCATATGGATGAAGTAGGGTTCATGGTCACGTCCATTACTAAGAATGGAATGATCCGTTTCCAGACACTTGGCGGATGGTGGAGCCAGGTCCTCTTAGCCCAGCGTGTCCAAATCATCACAAACAATGGACCAATTACCGGCGTCATCGGGTCCATACCTCCTCATCTTTTGGATGACTCAAAACGTAACAAGCCGATGGAAATCAAGAATATGCTCATCGATATTGGCGCAGATGACAAAGAAGATGCCATTAAGATCGGCATCAAACCAGGACAGCAAATTGTCCCTATCTGTCCATTCACTCCAATGGCCAATGAGAAAAAGGTTCTGGCCAAGGCCTGGGATAACCGTTATGGATGCGGTCTGGCAATTGAACTATTGAAGGAAACAAAGGACCTACAGCTTCCAAATATGCTTTATTCGGGCGCAACAGTACAGGAGGAAGTAGGTTTGAGAGGTGCCCAGACTGCAGCTAACATGATTAATCCAGACCTTTTCTTCGCTCTTGATGCAAGTCCGGCAAATGATATGTCTGGTGACAAAAATGAATTCGGCCAGCTCGGAAAAGGAACCTTACTAAGAATCCTGGACCGTTCGATGGTCACTCACCGCGGAATGCGGGAGTTCATCCTCGATATGGCTGAAACGAATAATATCCCTTACCAGTATTTCGTCTCCCAGGGCGGAACAGACGCTGGAAGAGTGCATACTTCAAACGAAGGTATACCAAGTGCAGTGATAGGCATTTGTTCGCGTTATATTCATACTGCAGCCTCTATGATTCATGTGGATGATTATGCAGCAGCAAAGGAATTGCTGATCAAGCTGGTGAAGGCCTGTGACAAAACAACGGTAGAGACAATTAAAAGTAACAGCTAAAAACTGAAAGAGGCAGCTGCCATACTGCCTTTTTTTTATGGATTTGGAAGGAGTATAGACTATGCGTATTGCAATCGGTTCAAAAAACCCCGCCAAAATTACGGCGGTTGAGGAAGCTTTCAAGGGATATGCTTATGAGATAACAGCGGTCGATGCAATTTCAGGCGTCAGTGAACAGCCGATGTCTGATGAAGAAACAATAAAAGGGGCCATTAACAGGGCGGTTGAAGCTGCAGAAAAGGGAGAAGCTTTTATCGGCATTGGATTAGAAGGCGGAGTCCAGCGAACACCCTATGGTCTCGTGCTGTGCAATTGGGGAGCGCTGGCTGCTAAAGGTATGAAACCGATTATTGCAGGTGGTGCAAGACTGCCGCTCCCTGAAAGTATTGCCCAAGCATTAGCAGCCGGATCAGAACTGGGCCCGGTAATGGATGAATATGCCAGGAAGAAGAATGTCAGGAAAAATGAGGGGGCAGTTGGAGTCTTCACGAATGGCCAAATTAATAGGAGTGAAATGTTCTTACATGTCATGAAACTGCTAGTTGGTCAATATGAATATAAATTGAAGCATAATAATGAGCCAAGATAAACTATTTTCTTTCTGACAACAAACTAGGAAAAGGATTACTTGACAAATTTCTTAAAAATATACTAATATTCTACAAATTTTCCCGGGAAGGCTTGTCACCTATTAATTAAGAAAGGTATGATAGAAAAGGAGTGGTTTATTCCTAGGCAAGGGGGAAAAAAGTATGATAAAGTTCAGCAACGCTATTGGGCTTGTTATCATAGTAGTATTTCTGCTGGGAGCATGTTCTTCCTCGTTTTCTGAAGATAGTAATAAAGTGAATGAGGCAGTGGCAGAAACGTTTGAAAGCAAACCTGAGGAAACGAATGCTAGTGCTAAAGATATAGATTATCATTTACCATTTGGAGTTGAGATGAAAGAAGAGTCACCTAATAATCTCATTCTGAAAAATGGGTCAAGGACTTATATTCTTTTTTATAATCAACATGAGGTCCAGGATAGTGATGTAGTTTATAAATCGACTACTAAACAGCAAAAAGATTGGGACGTAAATGAAACTTATAAGAAAGATGACAAATTTGGCTATCTGCTAGTCAAAAAGCTTGAAGATAAGCATTATCTGCTTGTCGTCGGTATCGGGGGCGTAAAGCTGACAACTGAAACCGATAACATTAAAAAGGATGCAGAAGCCATGATGAAAATCGCCAATTCTGTAAAAGTGAAGTAATCGCCCTCATAATTGATGGCGTTTTTTTTTTTTGCTTCGGTTTCTTTTTTCTTTGGAAATCGGATTAGTTTCTTTTTTGCAGGTGCATGGTTAAAATAAAAAGAGTGAAATCAGATTTTTACCAGGAGGAAGCAGCCATGAAAAATTTAGAGTCAATGGAACAATTTGAATCGTTGAAAAACAACGGAAAACATATATTTTTGTTTACAGCAGGATGGTGTCCAGATTGCCGTGTGATTGAACCGGTATTGCCAGAAATTGAAAGCAAGTTCAAGGAATATGAGTTCATTTCGGTGGACAGGGATGATTTCATCGATTTATGCATCCAGTTGGACGTTTTTGGTATTCCTAGCTTTGTTGCTTTTGAAAATGGAAAAGAACTTGGCCGCTTTGTCAATAAGAACAGGAAAACAAAGGAAGAAATTGAAGCCTTTATTCAAAGCCTTTCCTAATCTGTTCCCTCCATCTTTTGAAGTTGGAGGGAAATTTAATGTAAAATAGAACAGCAAGTTGCTGATGGAATGGAGGGATTATTTTGGATAGCAGAAAAATGAGAAAAGAGCTGGAGGATCGACTGAAGCATCCAGAGCGGTCATTTGTCTATGATCGGGAAAAAGACCAGCTTAGAATAGAAAATACAGTTACAGGTCGTGGAATCACTGTCGCTCTCCCAGGAATTATAGCGAAATGGCATGACCATAAGGAAAAAGCGATTGAGGAAGTTGTCTATTACGTTACAGAAGGCCTAGCGGCTATGGGAAGCAAGGTGGAACTGTCAGGAAAAGAGAAAAACATTTTTCCTGTAATCCGATCAACATCTTTCCCTGCTGAGGCTGATGAAGGGGTGCCGTTTCTTTATGATGCTCACACTGCTGAAACCCGGATTTATTATGCTCTTGATTTAGGGAATACATATAGGCTGATCGATTCGAAGCTATTGCAAAAAGAGGGATGGTCTGCAAATCAAATCAGGGAAACGGCTCTATTTAATGTTCGTTCGCTTTCTATAAAGCTCAAGGAAGACCGAGTGGCTGATAACACTTTTTATTTTCTGAACTCTAATGATGGCTATGACGCAAGCAGGATTTTAAATACCAGCTTCTTAAACGAGATGAAAAAACGGATGAAGGGGGACATGGCTATTGCTGTCCCGCACCAGGATGTTTTAATAATCGCGGATATTGAAAATAATGCAGGCTATGATATTTTGGCACAAATGACAATGAGTTTTTTTGCAAGTGGCAGAGTGCCAATAACAGCCTTGTCCTTCCTATATGAAAACGGAGAATTAGAACCGATCTTTATTTTGGGAAAGACAAAGAAGGAATAAGTGACACAGAATTATCCAGGAGCCCGGTCCAAACGGGCTTTTTCCTATTTATTAATGCTTTGTAAGGTATTGTAAATATATGAGGCGAAAGGTTATTTCCGATCGGTTATATTCTCGTAAAATAGGCCCATTCTTTCAATTTTTCTCGAAAAAACCAGATTACCTGTTAGAATAGTAATGAAATGTGAAAGAAAGAGTGATAAAAATTGAGTTGGATTAAAAAGATATTCACGATATTTCAAAATGATGAGGAAAATAAAATTGATGAACGGATTTCTGAACAGCGGGTATCGAAGCCGCTTCATCCGGAGAGAAAACAATCGAAAGAATTAGAGGCAAAAGTGGTTTATCAATATCCAAAAGGGCAATTCCGTTTTCCTCTGATTCCTGACGGACAGAATATTGAATCTGAGGATAGGCCAAAAAAGAGACAGCCTAAAAAGTCAGAGCCGCTTTCTCAAGTAAAGCCGCCGTATAATGAAAAACGTTCCTTGAAAGTGAAAGGTAACAATGACCAAGTTAAGCGAGCAGCACCTAAGTATCAGCCTGAACGGGAAAAGGAGCGTATTTCTCATTTCCGACCTGAACAGGCAACAGAACCTGTATCGAAGTACCGGCCGGAACTTCGCAAGGAAGGTGGTCCGAAATTCAGGCAGCCATTCAAGCCGACAGAGATTCCTTCTCCAATCCATGCCTTTAACAGACCGCCACTTAAGCCCGTGGAAGTTAATAAAGCAGAAGAGGTTGAATTTGAGTTGAGTGGATTTGACCGTGAACAGGAAACTCCATATCAACATTTAACAGAAAAATATGAACTGCCTATTGTACAGGACTTACCCGACGAAGCCGAAAGGGAACCTGAGCTGGCTGCAATTTCAGATGGTATTTACCATGAAAATCAACAAAAGGAAAATGTGGATGCAAGCTCAGCGGAAATGGAAACAATCCAGGGGACTACCCATTCTGAGCCTGGAAGCGAGCTTCCTGAGGTTCTATCAGAAGACGGCGAAGAAGCAATCTCCGTGCCAAATCAAGCGATTATAGAAGTCATGAACGATCAGCCAAACCAAGATCTATATGAAGAAAAAGATGGATTGATGGTGGATGCAGAAGAATCGGAGTCATATCCAGAATCACGTGGTGCAGATGTAGCAGCCAAGGCTGCTGGATGTGAGGCTGAAGTAAAGGGCGATCATGAACTGGGACATGCGGAAGACAATGCCGGAAAAAGGGGAAGGCAGCTTCCTTTCAATGTGATTATGCTTAAACAGGACAAGAGAAAATGGGATGAACGAAATCATTCTGCCAAGCATTCAAGGCCTGAGGGAATGAAAACAGCGGAATCAAAAGTGCCGACGGCAATGGATGCAGCGGAAACCGCAAGCTTCGGCACTGAAGCAGTTACAAGCATAACAAAAGAGCCTCCGTATGCTGGACCAGGAAATAAGGACAGACAATCAGCATCAACAGGCCTGGTTCTGGATGAAAATCCAGTTGAATACGAGGAACCAATTCAGGGTGAGTATGAATTCCCTCCGCTAAGTCTGTTAAGTCCGCCAGTGTTCAAAGAAGCTGATCCAACATGGCTTGCAGAACAAGAACAGATGCTTAATGAAACATTAAGGAATTTCAATGTAGGAGCCAGGGTGGTCAACATGACACAGGGGCCATCGGTAACCCGGTTTGAGGTTCAGCCGGAACCAGGTGTGAAGGTTAACAAAATTACAAATTTATCAGATGATATCAAGCTTAGCCTTGCTGCCAAAGATATAAGGATTGAGGCTCCAATTCCTGGAAAGCATACTATTGGAATCGAAGTACCTAATCAATCGAGCAGGCCAGTTTTATTAAGTGAGATTTTACAGGCTGAAGAATTCCTGGACCACGACTCTCCGCTGTCCGTTGCGCTCGGTCTGGATATCGCGGGGAACCCGATTGTAACTGATTTGAAGAAAATGCCGCATGGTTTGATTGCCGGAGCGACAGGATCAGGGAAAAGTGTCTGTATCAATACGATGCTCGTGAGTCTTTTATATAAAGCTAATCCAGATGATGTAAAGCTATTGCTGATCGATCCGAAAATGGTGGAATTGGCTCCTTATAATCAAATACCGCATCTTGTCAGTCCAGTTATCACCGATGTCAAAGCTGCTACTGCTGCCCTTAAGTGGGCAGTGGACGAAA
>DMSR01000201.1 GCA_003457145.1 Bacillus sp. (in: firmicutes) | reverse complement strand
ACAGGATTGGATTCCGCAAATACGAATCCTTATTCCGCATTTAACCATCCTCATTCCGCAACTTTTTGTCGAAATCCCGCAACCTGGAAATTCTGCATGTTTATTTCCAATTTTCCAAAATAGAATCTCAACCTACCAAATAAATACGGAACCAAAATAATGACGTGGCCCAGGGCTGCACCCTGGCTTTTTAGCGCGCACCTGGCTGCAATAAATAAACAAATTTTACCGCGGCACAATTTTTGCGAAGTCCGTCACCATTCCACCACATTCAACATAAAATAACCCCCATAATCAATTAATTCACCCCCGCTTGCATCCTGGCGGGAAATTTATTACAATAACTCTATATTCATAATGAAAGACTTTGACAAGGAGTAGTAGTGGTGCAAAGCCTGATGTTAGAGAGCTGGCGGTTGGTGCAAGCCAGACAGGTCCATCATGAACTCGCCTTCGAGTCGCAAGCGTGAACATTCAGTAATGCTTGCCGTTTTCCGCGTTAAGGATCAATGAAGCGAGTGTTACATCACTAATTTGGGTGGTACCGCGGGAGATCTTACATAGCCTCTCGTCCCTTTTACAGGGACGGGAGTTTTTTGTTTTCTTGAAAAAATTTCAGCCTTAACATAAATCAAACCAAAACAGGAGGTCAAATCGATGAGCTTTAACCATCAGGAAATCGAGAAAAAGTGGCAATCGCATTGGGAACAGAACAAAACGTTCGAAACAACCGAAGAAAAAGGAAAAGAGAAGTTTTACGCATTGGATATGTTCCCCTACCCATCTGGAGCGGGACTGCATGTAGGTCATCCGGAAGGATACACGGCAACGGATATCCTTTCAAGAATGAAAAGGGCACAGGGATTCAATGTCCTTCACCCAATGGGATGGGATGCATTCGGGCTTCCTGCAGAACAGTATGCATTGGATACAGGGAATGACCCTGCAGAGTTTACGGAGCAAAATATCAATACATTCCGCCGCCAGATCAAAGCATTAGGATTTTCATATGATTGGGATCGTGAAGTGAATACTACAGATCCTGAATATTATAAATGGACGCAATGGATTTTCTTAAAGCTTTATGAAAAAGACCTTGCCTACATTGACGAAGTGGCTGTTAACTGGTGTCCTGCCCTTGGCACAGTTTTAGCAAATGAAGAAGTGATCGATGGTAAAAGCGAACGCGGAGGACATCCGGTGGAACGCCGTCCGATGAGACAGTGGATGCTGAAAATCACGGCATATGCGGACCGTTTGCTTGAGGATCTGGATTTATTGGATTGGCCTGAAAGCCTAAAGGATATGCAGCGTAACTGGATCGGCCGCTCTGAAGGAGCCGAAGTTACATTTAACATTGAAGGGCATGACGGCACATTCACCGTCTTCACAACCCGTCCAGATACCTTGTTTGGAGCCACTTATGCCGTCCTTGCGCCAGAACACCAATTAGTCGATAAAATTACCACAGAACAGCAGCGCGATACAGTCCAGGCATACATTGAAAAAGTGAAGAGCAAAAGCGATCTCGAGAGGACAGATCTTGCGAAGGACAAAACTGGTGTCTTCACTGGTGCATATGCAATCAACCCTGCTAATGGCGAAAAAATGCCAATCTGGATTGCTGACTATGTCCTTGCTTCCTATGGAACAGGAGCTATCATGGCAGTTCCTGCGCATGATGAGCGTGACTACGAGTTTGCTAAAAAATTCGACCTTGAAATCAAGGAGGTTGTTGCTGGCGGGGATATCGAAAAAGAAGCCTACACCGGCGACGGTGAACATGTGAACTCCGATTTCTTGAATGGCACGAACAAGGAAGATGGCATCAGCAAGATGATTGCCTGGCTTGAGGAAAAAGGAATTGGTACGAAAAAAGTCACTTACCGTTTGAGAGACTGGCTGTTCAGCCGTCAGCGTTACTGGGGTGAGCCGATTCCAATTATTCACTGGGAAGATGGCACGATGTCAGCTGTTCCTGATGAGCAATTGCCGCTTATGCTCCCTAAAACAACTGAAATCAAGCCGTCAGGTACTGGAGAATCTCCATTGGCAAACATCGCGGATTGGGTGAATGTAGTCGATCCTGAAACAGGCAAAAAAGGGCGCAGGGAAACAAATACAATGCCACAGTGGGCAGGCAGCTGCTGGTACTATCTTCGCTACATCGATCCGAAGAACGATCAGGCGCTTGCGGATGCTGAAAAATTAAAAGAATGGCTTCCTGTTGATATCTATATCGGCGGTGCAGAGCATGCGGTATTGCACTTGTTATACGCTCGCTTCTGGCACAAGGTCCTTTATGATGTAGGTGTAGTCCACACGAAGGAGCCGTTCCAAAAGCTGTTCAACCAAGGGATGATTCTTGGTGAAAACAATGAGAAAATGAGTAAATCAAAAGGCAATGTCGTTAATCCGGATGAAATTGTTGAGAGCCATGGTGCTGATACGCTAAGACTTTATGAAATGTTCATGGGACCGCTTGAAGCTTCCATTGCATGGTCAACGAATGGTCTTGACGGATCCAGGCGCTTCCTGGACCGCATCTGGCGCTTGTTTGTCGATGAAAACGGCAGCTTGAGCTCTAAAATCCATAATGGGGATGGTCAGAGTCTCGAAAAGGTTTATCACCAGACAGTGAAAAAGGTAACAGAAGACTATGAAGGCCTTCGTTTCAACACAGCGATTTCGCAAATGATGGTCTTCATCAATGAAGCTTATAAAGCAACGGAAATACCTAAGCAGTATGCCGAAGGATTTGTGAAAATGCTTGCGCCTATATGCCCGCACATTGCCGAGGAGCTATGGGAAAAGCTTGGCCACAGTGACACGAT
>DMSR01000202.1 GCA_003457145.1 Bacillus sp. (in: firmicutes) | reverse complement strand
CGCTTGAAACTGCGCCCGCCTACGAAACTGATGATCTTACCAGTTTTGTTTTCAATCAAAGTCGCACCGATCTCCACAGGCTCCATAATGGTGATCTTTTTATTAGGATCATCGGGATCTGGTACCTCCTGTGGTTTATCACTGCCGTAATACGGATAGTTTTTGGCAGTTACTTGCATTTTGTCATAAATTTCTTTGTTGATTGTCGAGTAAATTTTATATCCATTCTGGCGAAGGTCACGATCTGCTAGTCCAAGGTATTCAGCTCTAAGATCTTTATCCTTTTCATAGTCTTTTATTTCATAGCCATCTCGCTCAGCGAGGATTTTCGCTAAAATCTCCACCGCACGGCCCTCGATTTCAAAAGTCAGGAATGGATATTCCTCTACAGTATTATCACTAGGCACTTCCTTAACAAAATCCTTAGTAATATCATAATTGATTGCTTCTGTGAACTCTGCATCGCTGATAAAACCAGCCCCGTGCATCCTCGTAAGTACTGTTTTCAGCCTGCTTAGGCCTGGCTCAAGTCCTTCGGGATTTTTTAGCATGCCGTGGTCACTGCTGAACGGTGTATAACCGAATGGGCTCTGCGGAAGACCAGCGATAAATGCTGCTTGAGGCAAAGTAAGATCCTTCGCATCCTTGCCGAATATTCCCTTTGCTGCAGCCTGGACACCGGCAATGTTGCTGCCATTCGCGTTTCGGCCAAATGTCGCGACGTTCAAATAAGCTTCCAAAATTTCTTTTTTGTCGAAGAATTTTTCGAGACGGAGCGCCAGAAGAATCTCTTTTGCTTTACGTTCGAAGGAAATTTCATTCGTCAGGATCTGGTTCTTAATAAGCTGCTGGGTAAGGGTGCTTCCCCCGGAAGATGTAGAAGAGTTTGTAACTTCCTGAAAGAGTGCGCGCATGATTGCCTTTGGTACGACTCCATCATGCTCATAAAAATATTCATCCTCAGTCGCTACAACCGCATTAACTAAATACTCTGAAACATTTTCAAGCTTGACTTCCTCTCGGTAAAGGTCCGTTCGGAGCTTGCCGAGATACACATCATTGTCAAAATATAAATCAGATGTTTCTTCATAGTTGTATATATCTTTTCTCATATTTTCGTATGGCCTGATTGGTTCATCTTTGACAAGGGATGCAAAATACCCGGCGCCCACGCCACCGGCAAATCCAGCACCTAGAACAATGATGATCAACAATAACAGCACCATGTTCCAGACTACCGAATAGGTAATCCTCGCTCCTTTTACGGTTCGTTTATTCGTAAAAAAAGCACCCAAGGACTTTAATCTATCTTTCCAAGGCTGTTTTTCTTCTTGCATATCCTATCATTCCCCCTAAAATCACATACATTATAGCATAAACAAGACATCGAAATGCCTTGAAAGCTGAATTTTTATGAAATTACCTGTCGAATTTGACAATCAATAGGACTTTATGGTAAAAATGCTTTATTAACTTTATAGTAAAAGCTGTGAAGGGAATTAGTAGTGCTTCTGTCAATGTCCCAGAAAGCCGGCGGCTGCTGTGAGCCGGCACATACAGAAGGATGAATTACCTCCCCGAGCGCCGCTGCGAACCGGATTACATAGTAGCTGCGGACGGTCTAACCGTTACATTTTCGAGTGGAGAACAAATCTGTTTTCAAGCCGGGTGGTACCGCGCATATAGCGTCCCTGCAATTTTTATTGCAGGGGCGTTTTTTATTTCGCCAAAATCCGGCTGCGAACTATTTTTTTGAATGGAGGAAGAATGATGGAATTATTACAGGATCTTAAATGGCGCGGGATCATTTACCAGCAGACTGACGAAGAAGGACTTGCGGATGTGCTTATCAAGGAAAAAATTTCTTTATACTGTGGAGTCGATCCGACTGCTGATAGCATGCATATTGGCCATCTACTGCCATTCCTGACACTGCGCCGTTTCCAGAATGCTGGACATCGTCCAATCGTTCTCGTTGGCGGAGCAACTGGGCTGATTGGTGATCCAAGCGGAAAAAGTGAGGAGCGTAAACTTCAGACTCTTGAGCAAGTGCAGCTGAATGTAGCAGGAATCAAGAAGCAATTGGAGCAAATCTTCAGCGTTGAAGGTGAAAATGGCGCAATCATGGTCAATAATTACGATTGGGCCGGCTCTATGGACATCGTGACATTCCTCCGTGACTTCGGGAAGCACGTCGGCGTGAATTACATGCTGGCGAAGGATACAATCGCTTCAAGATTAGAAACAGGTATTTCATTCACTGAATTCACCTACACAATCCTGCAGGCAATGGATTTCTACCATTTATATGAAAAGCATGACTGCAAACTCCAGATTGGCGGAAGTGATCAGTGGGGTAATATTACCACAGGCCTTGAGCTGATCCGCAAAATGTCAGCTGAAGGATCAAAAGCTTTTGGATTAACAATTCCGCTTGTTACAAAGGCGGATGGAACCAAATTCGGTAAATCAGAAAGCGGTGCTGTCTGGCTCGATCCAGAAAAAACTTCTCCATATGAGTTCTACCAGTTCTGGATCAACACAGCAGATGCTGATGTTATCAAATACCTGAAATACTTCACTTTCCTTGGAAAAGAAGAAATCGAACAGCTTGAAAAAGCAGTTCAGGATGAACCGCATTTACGCCAGGCACAGAAGTCACTAGCCGAAGAAATGACACGAATGATTCATGGGGAAGAATCCTTGCAGCAGGCAATCAAGATTTCGGCAGCTCTTTTTAGCGGAGATGTTAAAAACCTGACTGCGGAAGAAATCAAACAAGGCTTCAAAGATGTTCCTTCTTTTACAGTAGAAGGGGAAGAGGAATTAGGACTTGTTGACCTGCTGGTTGCAGCGAAAATTTCTCCATCAAAACGCCAGGCACGCGAAGATGTGAGCAATGGCGCTGTCTCGCTGAATGGAGAGCGTTTGACAGATACTGCCTATATCCTTGGCGAAGGTGACCGTATAGAAGGACAATTCACGATTGTCCGCCGCGGAAAAAAGAAGTACTTTTTGATCAAATATTAAGGGAAAAGCGCTGATAGCAAGTGCCTAATGAAAAACAGTCTTCCTCATTTTCGAGGGGAGGCTGTTTTTTGGTTGTGGAATGAAAGTAATTGATGCAGATTGAAGGTTGTTTTTAGAAGTTCGAGTTCGAGTCAAAGCTTAAGCAGTAATTCTTTTGAAATGACTTCCATTGCGCAACTTCTTGTCAAAATCCCGCAAGTTTTCAGTGTCATTCCATAAGTTCATCTTGAAATCCCGCACCTTCATCCTTTATTCCGCAACTTTTTTTCAAAATCCCGCAAGTTTTCAGCTTCATTCCGCAAGTCCATCGTGAAATCCCGCAACTTTTTGTCGAAATCCCGCAACTTTCCAGCTTCATTCCGCAAGTTCATCGTGAAATCCCGCAACTTTCATCCTTTATTCCGCAACTTGTGTAAAATTACTAAAAAAATGCAACTGAAACTTTGTAATACCAAGAACAAAAGCAAAAGCAAAACCCCCGGCCAGAATGGCCGGGGGTTTTAAAAACAAACTATTAACGTGAGTAGAATTCAACGATAAGTGCTTCGTTGATTTCAGCTGGAAGTTCAGAACGCTCAGGCATACGAGTGAAAGTTCCTTCAAGCTTGTCAGCGTCGAAAGTCAAGAAGTCAGGTACGAAGTTGTTTACTTCGATTGCTTCTTTAACAGCATCAAGGTTGCGAGACTTTTCACGAAGTGTGATTGTTTGTCCAGGAGCTACGCGGTATGATGGGATATCAACGCGAGATCCGTCAACAAGGATGTGACCGTGGTTTACTAACTGGCGAGCTGCACGACGAGTGCGAGCAAGACCAAGACGGTAAACAACGTTGTCTAAGCGAGCTTCAAGAAGTACCATGAAGTTTTCACCGTGCTTACCAGGCATTTTGCCTGCCTTGTCAAACAAGTTACGGAACTGACGCTCAGTAACTCCGTACATGTGACGAAGCTTTTGCTTCTCTTGTAATTGTAATCCGTATTCGGATAATTTTTTACGCTGGTTAGGACCATGAGGACCANNGCCGGTATAACGAGCCATGAATGACTCCTCCTTAGTTTTTATTTTGTAAAATAAAAACAGATTGTGAAAAGCAATTATGGGTATTTTGTTTTCATGTACCTTCGCCCTAGCAGCAGCGGGTTACGAGATACACCATCAAATAAGTTTGAGGAACAAAATACAAACATAATGTAAATCACATAGGCTGCGATATTTTACACAAAGAGTATTATATAACTTTTATTAACTTAAAGTCAAGGTGAATTTTGCAGAAAGATAGAACACCATCAAAAGAATATACTTTTTTATATCATACTAATTTACTAGGCCTGTGATATAATTAGTAGTAATTGTTTTGTTTTTGGAATTTTGGAACTTTCTTTACATATAGAGCCACTTGCGTTGAGGGGTAACCATGAAACTCGGATGGTTAAACTGAATGAATTTGCCTCATATGCAAGAAACTTTTTATTTTTGGAGCCAGAGTAGTAACATATGAATCGCTGTCCGAAGCGATTGAAAAAAGGTGATACAAATGGAAGAAATTTTTGAACGTGAAATATTGCTTGAGGTCAAGATGCGTTTTTTTGATTTGCTTCGAACGGATATACAATCTTTCTCCTACTCTGAACTTCTTTCGGAAATGCTGCTTACGCTGCAATCTTTGCTGAAGGCGAAGGAAGTCGATTTTTTCATCTGCGACGAAAGGAAGCAGGGGTTCACCAGGGCTGCTACCCGGAAAAATGGAAGTGAGGGTAGGCATTTACAGACACACCCGAACTGTGATGCTAAATATGTATCGGGAGAACATTCTTTTATAAGAAAGCCTCATATTATTCCAGGGTTTGAAAAATACGAGCTTGTCATTGAATTAGCCGGTGACGGAGAGCCGCTTGGTTTGCTTGCTTTTGAAATGAATAGTGACTCACTAGCTTCTGACTGGCTATTGAACATGATTTCACAAGAGGCTGCCAGTTATGTCAAGAAAATTCGAAGCTTTACGAGCATGATGGCGGAAGAAAAGAGATACAAGCAGTTATTCAGGGTCACTGAGAAGTTCCATTCAACAATGGATATGGACGCGGTACTTGGAGAAATAATAGCAATATTGCAGGAGGTATACCCATCCTTTACATATTATTTGCTGTTGTCTCATGATCATAAAGGTTATGGAGGACTTCCGGTCAAGGATTTGGAATATGACAGTGAAAACCTGACAGCCATGCAATCCTATGTCAGTGGACAAATTCAATTTGAAGATTCACTCACCGAAAAGAATTCAATTATGTATGCTCCTCTAAAAGGAAAACAAGGGGTTTATGGCGTCCTGCAGGTAATTGCCCCAGATGCTCTTGTGTTCCCACATAATGAAGTCGAATTTATTAAGCTATTGGCTAACACAGCTGGAAGCGCCCTTGAGAATGCCAAGCTTTATGAGCAGTCAAGAAGATTGATTGCCGATTTGCAATTGATTAATGAAACGTCACATCAGCTTAATTCAAGCTTGAGGCTGGCAGACACGATGAACTTCATATGCGGGCAGATTATAAAGTCCTTTAATGCCCAGGAAGTCGGCTTTATCCATTGGCAAGCCCTGAAGCTGTGGCTGAAAGGCGTGCCCTTCAT
>DMSR01000262.1 GCA_003457145.1 Bacillus sp. (in: firmicutes) | reverse complement strand
TCCTCAAGCACGATGAGGAATTCCCCTTCTTCCTGTATCGCATGATTTAACGGAAACACACGGTGCCGGAAAACACGTTCCCCACTGGAGCCATCTTTGAATTTCATCAGTTCATCCGCAATTTTCTCAAGGTCCGGGCAGGTAATCGGACAATGCACACAAGGGGCACTCTCGCCGCCAATCACCGCATAACAAGGCAATGTGAGCCTATCGTCTCTCAGCCACCCTTTTAAAATCGGGTTCATCCAGGTGATGTGGTACTCTTTGGTCACAAGTGCAAGCCCTGCACCAATCCCGTTGACAACTACATCAAGCCGTTCCTTTTCCTGTTCGAGCTGCCTCGATTTTTCAAGCAGCTCTTTGCTCATATCATTAAAAGAATCTGCGAGCTTGCTAAATTCATCGCTGCGGTTCATTTTGATCGGGTTAATTTTTTGCCCCCGTTTTAATCGGTTCATTTCCCGGTCAATCAAAACGATCGGCCTTGTAAAATAAAGCCCTGCCCCAACACTGATTAGACTTACGATCAAAATCAATATAGCAACTGCCCCCACTCCGTTTCGAAGCATTTTGTTAATCGGTGCATATGCAGTCATTTTCGGCTGCTCCATTACAAGCACCCAATCCAGATTGTCTATTCGAGTTTTCACTCCAAGTTCATCCTTTTGTTCTCCAGAAGGCTGTTCGTGCCAAAGCTTGCTGTAATCCTGATGGGCAATTACCCGCCCCTTGCCATCGATTAAGTAAATATAGGAGGAGTTGTCTTGTCGCATCGAAGAAATTTTGCCAATTATTTTTTGCAGCTGGACGACTACACCAATCGCCTTTTTCGTATCGTTTTCAAAAAATGGGATTGCCAGCTTCATGACAGGCTGGCCGTATTGGTTAAATTCTACCTGGCCGTAGATCTGATCATCTGTTTGCAGGCGAAACCACATATCATCGGTAAACCATTTCTCATTATTGCCAGCCATATTAAGCTCATAGCGGGAAACCCTTTTCTCTACAAACCCTTTCGCATCTGTGACAATGACTTCTTCAATTGATTCACTTCGCTGCAGTAACTCATACAACGCGCTTCTTTCATTCTTTAATTGGTTCAGAGTTGCGAGCACATGAATTCTTTGAAAAATTTGATTGAAATCAAATTCAATTTCCCGGGACAAATTCTCAAGCATTAAATTCTGCTTCTCCAATATCCTGTGTTCTAAATCTGATTTTACATAGGAGTAATTGTATAAGCTGATCAATAAAAGCGGAATTGTTGACATGGCCACCCCAAAAACGAGAACTTTATTGCGGATTGTCTGTGAATGCAGGAATTCCAGCACTTTTCTCATCGTTTCCGCCCTCCCGGTTGAACACCCGGATGAATCAAGTCAGCAATATAAAGGATTTCCTGGTTATATGAAACGCCGAGTGCGTCCTTTGTCTGCTGGTTTATGACGAACCGGATCCCATCTGGCAGCTCGACTGGCAAATCACCTGGTTCATTGCCCTGAAGGATCAGGCTCACGAAACGTGATGCCTGGTACCCTTGGGAATAAAAGCTCGCTCCATAGCTTGCCAAAAGGCCTTTTTCAGCTTCGAAATCATAAAGACCCATAGAGGGAATTTGCTTCTCAAGAGTAAGAGCAACGATGTCATCCGTCATTGACTCAATCCTGAAGCTTGGCAACACCAGGAGTGCATCGTTCTTATCCGCCCTTTGCCACAGGCTGTCCATGCATTCCTTTGTACTTGCATCACATGGAATGACTGGCACATCCAATTTCATCGCGGCTTCCCTTGTTTCATTCAGGCTCAATTGGCTGACATTGATCTTACTGTCATATATCACATGTACTTGTTCAATGCCAGGAACAAGCGATGTCAGCATCTCCAGACGTTTGCCTGAAATGCTTGCATGATAATTGTTTATTCCTGTAAAAAGCCCGCCCGGCGAACGGTAATCTTCAATCAAGCCGAGTTCTTTTGGTGCGGCAAGTCCGGCAAAGACAACAGGGATTTTCTTGTCTAGCTGATCCATTCTTTCTTTTAAATGCAACGTTTCTATTCCGCCAAGCGTCACAATGATATCCGGTTCAGCTTGCAGCAGGCTGCCGATTTCCTTTGCAAGACGTTCCACATCATCATTGGCGTTTTTCACAGTATAATAGATTTCCCGATCTCTAAATCCCAGTTCATCGAGACCCGCCTTCAAACCAGTAAGCTTCTCATAGCGGTTTTCACCGATCATCAGGACGCCAATATCGACTGCTTCCTCTTCCTGAAATCCAAGCATCGTATATATAACAGCCGAAACGGCAATCGTCGTCAAAAAAAAGAAATACCACTTTGTTTTCATGGCAATGCGCACCCCATTTCCATTCTTCACTCTCAACTATAACGGAAAAAGCAACGTTGCCATCTTGTAAAAAAGGATAATTTTATGAACGTATCGGGGTATCCTGGCCATCTTCCTGTAAAATAAGAAAAGGCTCCCCTCGCACAAGGGGAACCCATTCTTAACCTTTTATTTGTCTTTTAAATTCACTTTTTCTTTAACATCCCTGTTAAATAAATAGTCAGGGTAGTAGCCCGATAGGACGTCGGCTACATTCGTTGCAGTCTTCCTCTTCAGCTCGAGCTCTGATTCTTCGGAATACCAGGCAATATGTGGGGTGATGATGACATTTTCCATTTTCAGAAGCGGATTATTCTTCATGATTGGTTCAATTTCCGTTACGTCAAGCCCTGCACCGGCGATTTGTCCAGACTCAAGTGCACGAATCAGCGCCTGTTCATCGATAACCGGTCCTCTCGCTGTATTGATAATGAAGGCTTCCTTTTTGATCAGCGATGAGCAATTCAATCTGATGAAAAAGGAAGCCTTCATTATCAAT
>DMSR01000513.1 GCA_003457145.1 Bacillus sp. (in: firmicutes) | reverse complement strand
ATTGCCGAAGTAGAACATCTCTATGAAGCTGGTGAATTAGATCCAGACAGTATTCACACTCCAAGCATCTATGTCCAGTCTCTGGTCGAGGGCAATCAGGAGAAAAGGATTGAAAGGCTGACGGTGAGAAGTTAACTCTGGCTGAACATGAAAGGAGAGAGCATATGATTAAAAACAAAGGGAATGTACGGGAGAAGATTGCGCGCCGGGCAGAAAGAGAAATTGAGAACGGTTTTTATGTAAACCTTGGAATCGGGATGCCGACGCTTGTTGCTAACTTCATTTCGGATGATAAGCAGGTAGTCCTGCAGTCAGAAAACGGCTTGCTCGGAATTGGGCCATATCCAACTGAGGACAATGTCGATCCTGATCTAATAAACGCAGGCAAGGAAACAGTCACAGCTATTCCAGGCGCTGCTTACTTTGATTCCGCAGAGTCCTTCGCAATGATTCGAGGAGGTCATATCAATATTGCCATCCTGGGCGGAATGGAAGTATCGGAAGCCGGTGACCTGGCAAACTGGATGATTCCGGGGAAAATGATCAAGGGGATGGGCGGCGCAATGGACCTTGTTCATGGAGCGCGCAAGATCATCGTCATCATGGAGCATGTCAATAAAAATGGTGAGCCAAAGATTCTGAAAAACTGCAGCCTTCCGCTTACGGGCAAAGGGGTAGTAAACAGGATCATCACCGATATGGCCGTAATCGATGTTACACCTAGTGGACTTAAGCTTGTCGAAGTTGCTTCAGGTTATACGGTTGACGATATCATCAAATCAACGGAACCAGAGCTCCGGGTGGATGATTCTGTAAAAGTTGATGCTTTTTAATGGGATGGGAACGCCTTGAGAGGCGTTCTTTCTTTGTTTATATTGATAAGCTTCGATGGTATAATCTTTAAAAAAGTAATGAACAGAGGGATGATCATGAAGAAGAAACATAATCGTCAGCAGGCAGTGAAAAAGGAAGAGAAGCCCGCCACTCTTGGCGATCTGCTAAACCAGGATATTATGGAAAAGTTAAAAGCACAGAAGCAGCAGTTGAAGGAACAGGAGGAAAAACAAAAGCAAGATGAAGCACTGCGTAAAAAGGAGGAGCAGCGACGAAGAGAGAAAAATAAATCGTTTGAAGAGCTCCTCACAGAAAGTAATATGGATTGGAAAAAGTTCAAATGACCCGGAGAAGAGTTGAAGTAGTCCCATATAGTAGTGAGTGGCTGGAACTTTTCAGTAATGAGAAGGTCATCCTGGAGGCAATTTTCAAAGCGGCGGATGCGAACATTCACCATATCGGAAGCACCTCTGTCCCTGGACTTAGTGCGAAGCCGATCATTGATATACTTCTGGCGGCTGAAAAGCTGGAAGATGTTGAAGAAGCAACCCCGCAACTTGAGGCAGAAGGCTATGAAGCGAAGGGTGAAAATGGCATCATAGGACGCCGTTATTTTCAAAAAAGTGATAATGGAATCCGCAAAGTGCATTTGCATGCGTTTGAGAAAGGGAGCCATGATTTGTACAGGCATCTTGTATTTCGGGACTTTCTAAGAGAACATCCAGAGGAAGCTAAGCGTTATGCAGAGGTAAAGGAAAAAGCTGCTCGGGAATACGAGTTTGATATAGAATCCTATATTGCCGAAAAGTCCCCAATAGTGAAGGTGTTAGAAGAAAAAGCAATGCGATGGAAACCGTTATAACAGATACAGATGTTTTGCTCCATTTGTGAAAGGGCATTAGGGTAAAAAACGCAAAGGGGCACATGTCTTTGTTTATTCTGATAACATTCTTACTGGCGAGTGGATTCGTAGCAATCCACTTATTTTCAAGATACCTGCCATTTATTGATACCATTCCAAGAAGCAGATTGTTATCTGCTGCAGGGGGCATTTCGGTAGCATACGTTTTTATCCATCTCCTGCCTGAATTAAGTAAGCATAATGAAGTATTGGATAAAAGTATCCAGTCTGATGCCTTTGAATTCTTTGAAAACCATACTTACATTATCGCTATGCTAGGCCTTGCAGTTTTTTATGGATTGGAACGATTGGTTAAGGTATCCAAAAGGAAGCAGCGGACAGAACGGCAGATTGACAAGGCTTCAGATGGAGTGTTCTGGATTCACATATCGGCTTTCTTTCTTTATAATGCCCTGATTGGCTATTTATTGCTTCACGGAGAGCAAGAGACTGTAACAGGATTGTTATTTTACTTTTTAGCACTTGCTGTCCATTTTGTTACAAGTGATAATGCCCTCAGAAATGCCCATAAGGCCATTTATGACAGAGTCGGACGCTGGCTTCTGGCAGGATCTATTCTCGCTGGCTGGCTGCTTGGCATAATGGTTGAAGTAAATGAAAATGTCATTGCGGTCTTATTTGCAACTCTGGCTGGCGGAGTGATCTTGAATGTCATGAAGGAAGAGTTGCCCGAAGAGAGGGAGAGCAACTTCTGGGCATTCGCGTCCGGAATGGCCGCATATACCTTCCTGCTCTTGCTTGCATAAAAAAGAGAAGCAGCCGCGTGGCCGCTTCTTTTTCTCAGGTTGCAGGAAATCTCAAATTCTACCTATGCTGATCATACTTATTTGCTTTTGTGATTGACTTGATCAAATTGATTTCCTCTGCAGTCAAGGGATTACTCCTGGAAGCCCGGGCGTTTTCCTTTATTTGCTCAACTGAGCTTGCCCCTGCTACAACGGATGCTGTAGCAGGATGTGCCAGGTTATATTGAATTGCGATTTCAGCCAAACCTCTGGAAGTGGCCAGTTTTTCTTTTAATATCGACATTACTTCCTGCAGCTCCTTGTAGCTGTAATCGAGATACCCATTCTTCTTTACCGATTCTGAGGCTTTGCCGAGCAAGTGATCGCTCAGCAAGCCTTTTGCGACTGTACCCCTTGTCACGACGCTGATGCCATTTTCATTCAGCAGCGGAAGCGCTGCTTCTTCTGGACGGCGGTCTAATATGCTATATTGCATCATTACAGAATCGATATGTGATTTTGTTACATACTCCTTGATGACATTTGGTCGTATGGATGAGATGCCATAATACCTGATATACCCTTCAGATTTCAAATCCTCGAAGGCTTCAATCGTTTCATCGATATTGTCATTAATGGTGCCCCCATGCAGCTGATAAAGGTCTATATAATCGGTATTGAGCCTTTTTAAGCTTTGTTTGGCAGCTTCCTTGATGTGGGCTTTCGAAGGATCCCAAGTCCAGCTATCTTTAGCCTCAGTCCATCGGTTACCAGCCTTGGTGGCGATGATGACCTTTTCGCGGACTCCCTTTAATGCTTGTCCGATGATTGTTTCATTCTCACCGAAATCATAGAGGTCAGCAGTGTCGAAATAATTGATGCCTTCTTCAAGAGCGGTTCCGATTACAGCTTCTGCTTTTACCGCGGCAGTCCCTAAGGACATACACCCTAATCCAATTTCACTGACATACAAATCGGATGAACCTAGTTGGCGTTTCTTCATGAAATCACTCCCGTTCTTCTGGCTGGTTCTATTTTAACGAAAGGAATGGAGTGTATTCAACTAATCTGAACGGAGGGCCTTTTTGTTGACAGTCTTTATCCAGTCCGTCACAAGCTTATGCTCTTGCCCGTATTCTTTTAATTTGCGCTTGATTTCCCATGCTTTCCCTGCAAGTGTGACGCCGTTATCATGAACATATATCTTCATCATCATACTCCTTCCGGGTAAGTATGGTAAAATGTATGAGCATTTGATATCGGATTAGAACAGGAGTGAGGTAGTAAATGAGACCGCTGGAAGAAAAAACACTGAAATCTGCTCAGATTTCAGTGTTTTTTCTTCCA
>DMSR01000006.1 GCA_003457145.1 Bacillus sp. (in: firmicutes) | reverse complement strand
TTTGCCCTCTTCAAGCCAAGCTGTTCAATTAATTCTGCTTTGCTGCTTTTAAGGTCAGCTCTTTCCGTTTCCCATTTTTCAAATTGTTGGATGACCTTTTCATATCTAAAACTTTGTTGCTGAATTTTCACTAAAAGTTCTTTGTGTCGTTGCCTAACGTCATCATCCTTTAAAAGCATGCTCTTAACCGCAAACTGATTCCCTGCAGGCTGACTGTCTAATAACTCAGCCAATGACTTTTCACGCTCCAATAGCTCAGACAGCAAATCATCAGCTATTGGGCTGCCTGATTCCCTAGCAGATTTATAATATAGACCTGTCAGTAAAAGAACCCCGAAAATTCCAATTCCAGCGATGCCCCACTGACTATTCATCAATCCCGAAAAGAATAATATTAAGAAAATACTGCCCAGTAAAAGGAGCTGGTATAAGTCTTTTTTCCTTTGGCTATTCCTCCTTATTTCCTCATGTTTCACTCTTGTTTTATGAGAAAGGATCTGGTCCTTGACTTGATTTAAATCTGATTGAATGGCTTCCTTGTTTTCGAAGACGGCTAAGTCTCGTGTTAATTGGATTCTTTGTTCCTCCGCAAGCATTTCTGTTTTCAAGGCTGACGAGTTTTCCTCCAATTCAACGAGCATAGCCTTTTC
Organism: Bacillus sp. (in: firmicutes); assembly: GCA_003457145.1. Taxonomy (GTDB): domain Bacteria; phylum Bacillota; class Bacilli; order Bacillales; family Cytobacillaceae; genus Mesobacillus. The sequence goes on along the minus strand of DMSR01000006.1, from coordinate 6,831 downwards.
CTCTTCAAAGTCTGCCTCGAGCTCCAGTTTTCTTTCTTGCAACCGTTGCTGGCGATGCTGGATGCTTTCAGCTTGATCCTTCATAAATACACTTGTATTTATTTCCTGGATGCTCTCCTCATTGAATTCCGTATGTAAGTCATCGTTAATCTGGCTAATATCTTCCGTTATTTCTTCTATCTTCAATTCAAGCAGTCGCTGTTCTTGTTTTAATTGGTCATACAAAGGCAAATTTTCAATCCTGGACACAATTTCTGTTTCCAAATCCAGCAAATCGGCATTAGTCTGGCAGCCCCCCACTTCTCCCATGAGAGTTTGACGTTTTTCTTTTATCCATAACAGCCTTGCCTGGATAGGCTTAAGTTCTTGACCAAGCTTTTCCAAGCGGTACAAACCATCCTGCGGAAAACTATGCGGGCCATATTCATCGAGCCGTTTCCTCAAGCCTGCTTCCTCGACCACCAGATGTTCGTTTCGTTTAAAATCCTTCAGCTTGACAGCTTGCATTTCCAATTCCGCTATTTCCGCCTCAAGAGTTCCCATCTGTTTCTCGATTGATTCCTTCTCTGCCACAAGCTGTGAATACCGCTCATTTTGCTGTTCAGCATTTTTCAAAGAAACTTGCACTTCCTTGAGCTCTCTCAGCTTTTCATTTAACATTGGTTTTTTTCCGCTTGGTTTGAAGCGCTGATCCATTTCCTTTATCAGGAAAGTTTCAGTATTAAAAAGCTTGTCTGAACCTAAAGTACCTGCTGAAAATAAGTATTTTCCAAGCTCTTCTCCCTTCATGGATTGAATATTTTGCAGCCCGTGGACATTAAAGGAAAATATCGCTTGAAAAATACTTTTATCCATCCTCTGAAGCAGGTCCTTAAGCAACTCTTCGCCGCCGATTGTACCATCATCAAGTGAGACAGTAACGTCCCCTGCCGCTTTACCTTTTACCCTTTCAATAATCGCTATTCCTTTATCAGGAAAGAAGGCTTTTAGTTTTCCTCCGTATTTTGAATTGTCTTTTGGTTCATAGCGAAGCTCCTGACTTTGTTTTGCAGGGAAACCAAAAAGAATGCTGTGGATAAACGACATGATCGTCGACTTGCCCGCTTCATTCTCGCCATAGAACACCTGAAATCCTTCCATTAACGAGATATGATAATTTTCAAGTTTTCCATAACCATAGATGTGTATCTCGATAAGACGCATAGCACTGCCCCTTTANNAGGCTAATTTTTATGCAACAATTCAAGCAGCATCTTTTCTGCCCCCTGAACAAGCTTTTCCTTCTCATATTCCGACATCCCCGATAGATATCTCCTAGCCTGGCTATGCTGGAATAACGGAGTAAGAGCGGTCGTTATGTCATCGTAATGTTCAATCGAGTTGAATAGCTCCTGATAAAAATCACTTTGCTTAATGAGTTCCCCACGATTGATAACCGAATTTTCCTCATAGGTAAGCCTGTGGACCCAAACAAATGAGCTTTCATTTTTTTCTTCTTCTTGAAGGAGCTCAAGCAGCTCACCACAATCAATTTTTTCTTTCACTTCATTTAAGCTGGAATCAAGGCTGGCAATGTGAACAGATAAAATTACGCCTTTACCTCCCCTTCTATTTTCCTCCAATGTACGAAGGCAGAGCTGGTAAACATCATTAAAGCGTGCAGCATCCTTGCCATCGATGACAATTTCTTCCCAGATTATGTCTGCTGTTTCAAAGAAGGTGATCTCTGAGCCACTTTCGCTAAGGCTTACTATATATGCTCCCTTATCTCCTTGTTCCTTCCTGTTGCGGCCCTGTGGATTCCCGGGATAAACAACAGGCGGCTGTTCGCATAACAGGGCTCTTTTATGGATATGGCCGAGAGCCCAGTAGTCATAGCCCTTATCCAATAGTTCAGACAAACGGAATGGAGCATATTTTCCATGGTCACTAGCTCCTTCAAAATGTCCATGAAGCAGTCCGATATGGAAATCTGCACCAGGGGTTATCCCATACTGCTCAATCCATCTTTCTGTTACATGGCGTTCTGGATAACTGAAGCCATATAGATGGACAACCGTACCCTCACTTTTAATGAAGGCAGCTGTTTCAAGCTGTTCTTTAAAGAAGAACACATTTTCCGGGAAATCAATCTGGATACGATTGCCGCCAAGATAATCATGGTTCCCGTGGATAACAAAAGCCTTTATTCCTTTATCCGCCAGCCTGTTCATTTCATTTCGGAATACTGCCTGAGCACGGATACTCCTGTCTTCTTCGTCATATATGTCACCAGCGATCACAATAAAATCTACTTCATGTTGAATTGCGGCATCTGTAATATTTCTTAAAGCGATAAATGTGCTTTCCTGCAGCCGGTCAAAAATAATTTTAGGCAGATGCCTCAGCCCTACCATCGGACTATCAAGATGCAGGTCAGCGGTATGTATAAACTTCACCTGTTTCATAGGAAATTTCCTTTCCGCTCCGTTTTCTTTTATAATACCACTCGCAAAATACGAATGCACGTTCTTATCTTCTGGATAAGAAAAAAAGCTCTCTTCCTTCATTCTGGCGATGGTGGTTGGAGGTATTTTCACTTTTTTTTTTTTGTTTTGCTTATTAAAAAAAATTATGCAAAAATAATAGTAATATCTGAATTTTATAACAAAGGGGTTTTTGTTATGGACACTTACAAGCTGACAGCCTTTGAACCAAATGGAGAAAAACTGATTGATGAATCCTTCCAGGCAGGAAACGATGAAGAGGCAAAAGAAATTGGCTCAAGAATGCTTGAAGAAATGAGTCTGATCGATAAGACACATCGCTGTACGTCACCAAAAGGCAAACTGATTTTATTCCATCCATAAGTGCGGGACAAAAAGCGTAATTTCCTTATAAAGACTGAAATTTCCTGCTTCATAAAAAAAAGCAAATAGGCAATGTAAAATGCCTCTTTGCTTTTTTGTGCTATCTTCCCTTGAATTCCGGTTTTCTTTTCTCCAAAAATGCCTGAATTCCTTCCTGATGGTCCTCGGTTTGGCGCATTTTAAATTGTCCATACTTTTCTAGTTCAAGAATCTTTAATAAAAAAGGCCTGTTCTTCTCGGCTAGGATTTTTTTCGTTTTAATCATTGCCTGAATTGGTTTCCCAAGCCATTCCTGAACCTTACTCTCTACGGCACCGGTAAAATCCTCTTCTGGGATATGATCAACGAGTCCCATACTCAGTGCCTCGCTTGCTGACAAAGTCTTTCCTTCCCAAATCAGCTGCTTAGCCCGTGTTTCACCTAAGCGTTCCTCCATGAAAAAGTGTCCGCCGCCATCAGGAATCAACCCGATTCCAATGAAGTTCATTGCTATTTTACTAGATGGCTCTGCCATTATGTAATCTGTTGCCAATGCCAGGCTAAATCCGAGCCCGGCTGCCGCCCCCGTGATTGCGCTGATTGTAACTTTTGGCATACTATATATAGTTATAATCATGTCATGAATGCAGTCCATCACTTGATAGAAATCGTTTTCATTTGTGTTGGAAAGCATTGTCTTAATATCTCCACCTGCTGAAAAAGCACGTCCAGCTCCCTTGAATACAACAATATCGATTTCATCTGATTTGCAAATCTCTTTTAAATTCCAGGTAATTCCCTTGATCATTTCCTGATCCAGCGCGTTCATTGCTTCCGGCCTATTCAATTCCAACATTGCAACCCGGCCATCCACAGTTACCTTTACCGTTTCTGCAGCAGACTCTATTGTCATCTCGCTTCCCCTCCTCAAGTCCTCTTCTTACATTATAAATGAGTAAAGATATATTTAAAAACCTTTTTCTCATTATTATGATTTTTTAAACAATGTAATTTTTCCGGATTCTCCATGTGAGAGATGCCCGTTCTTACTACAAAAAAGCTTCCGTTTTTGTCGGAAGCGTTTTATTTTAGGCTCTATTAATCAAAATGTCACCTTATTTAAGATCTTTATATTGTAATTATTTCTTGTTCAATAGCCATTCGAATACCAGCAATCCATTTTAAAGAGACTTATTGAACAGTGATTCAAGAATTTCTAACTTTTTGGATGCGTATTCTGCAAAGCTGTCATTATATGACTTCGGGTCCTTTGGATTTGAGAATTGCGTAATGACACCTGTATCCGGATCGATGAACTTACTGGATGCTCCACAGCCGAGACCGATAATTGTCTGCTGCTCTTCCATGATAATAATGTTGTACAGGCTCTCCTGATCTGGCAACGCGTAACCAACATTTTCCAGGTTTCCAAGGATGTTCTTCTGTCTGTACAGATAGTATGGCGCATAGTTATGCTGCTTTGTCCAAACTTCAGCCATTTCCATCATGTCTTCAATTTCTCCACGGTCTGCGACTTTATATTTATCTTTATTCTTTGTCATTTCCGATGCTCTTTTAAAGCTAAGGGTGTGGACAGTCAATGATTCGGGCATTAATTTTTCAGTCTCAGCAAGGGTATGGGCAAACTCCTTGGTCCCTTCCCCCGGCAGCCCGATAATCAAGTCCATATTGATATTATTCATGCCCATTTCCCGTGCAAGGTGAAACTTTTCTATTGTTTCCTCAACGGTATGGTGGCGGCCAATTGCTTTCAGTGTTTCCTGAATGTAAGATTGCGGATTGATGCTGATCCGGTCTATATTCCATTTTTTCAGGACTGCCAATTTTTCAGGAGTAATCGTATCCGGTCTTCCAGCCTCAACTGTTATCTCCCTGATTTGCAGGAGATCGGGGAATGAAGACTGAACCTCCTCATACAGCATATCCATTTCTTCAGCGGTAATCGAGGTCGGGGTTCCGCCTCCATAATAAACAGTCGTGATTTTTATTCCGTTCTTCTTCAGCCAATCACCGATTTGCCTGATTTCATAATGAAGCCCTCCAAGAAAAGAATCCACGGATCCTTGTCTGCCATTGATGGCATATGCTGGAAACGTGCAGTAAGCACATTTAGTCGGGCAGAATGGGATGCCAATATAAATGCTGACCTCTTTCTCTAACTCGTAAAGATCCGGCAATACAGCTAGCTGACGGTTAACAATCTCTTGCATAAGGGTTATTTTTTCATCAGATAGTAGATATTGCTGAGTAAGCTCCTTATGGGCAGCTTCTTGTTCCATCCCTTCACGAAGCATCTTATGCAGAAGCTTTGTTGGCCGGACCCCTGTGAGGATCCCCCACTTCTGCACCATACCAGTCCAATCTTGAAGAACGGTCAAATATGCCCTTGAGATAACGTTCTTCAACAGCTTGAATGCCTCCTTTTCACTTAAACCCTCAGGGACATTTTTTTCAGCCTCCGCTTCAAGGACTGTTCCTTCTTGAGATGTCAAAGAAGCTTTAACAGAGAATCCTTCACTATCTTTGATCGTCAACTCAATAATGGCATCTGCTGCTTCATCTGTTACACCAAGAATGACATCAGCTTCTTCAAAAAATAGATTTGCAATCAATGACAGAGGTCGAAGAAACCTGTCATCCTCAATTCCTTTTATATTAATTAACATTAAAATCACCTTTTCAACTAAAGTTGCTTCATTTAGTTTAATAGAATTATGATTATAAGGTCAAGGCAGTGCAAAAGCTTCCATTTTTATATTATTCACTGGTAAAATCAGTTTTTATTTTTGTTTTCGCTCTGGTAAACTTGGCTGTTGATTTTCATTCCAGGCGCTTCGCTTTCCGCTGAAAAATTATGCAAATTCTTCGGGGCTGGGTTACAGCCTCCACCTCGTTTCACTCTTGCGGGGTTAATTGATCCTTCAAGTGAATCATTTCAACTTAGGTCTCATCTGTCGAGCTGACCCCGCAAGAGTTTACGCACCTTCTACTACATTCAACAGATTTCAAAAATCAGCAGGGGCCTTTAACAGAGCCTTTGTTTTAAATTCAGGTACGGGTCGTAATGCAGTGTATATTCTAAAATACAAAAAGCAAGCCCATTGACGTAACGGACTTGCAATTTGATTACATTTTGATAATGTTCATTTTCCGCAGGAATTCAATTGGCTGCTGTTTCCGGAAATGTTCCTTTACCATATAGCTGACACCATGCTGGTTGTTGGAACGGGTTACCCAGTCTGCTGCCTTTTTCACCTCAGCAGATGCGTTGCCCATTGCAACGCCAAGCCCGCATGCTTCGATCATTTCTATATCATCCTCACCATCGCCTATTACGACCATTTCCTTTAGTGGTATGCCAAGTTGGTCGCCGAGATGGAGGAGTCCATTCAGCTTCGAAACACCCTCGGGCATTAAATCCAGTCTGTAGTCATTTNNATTTAATTTTGAAAGGGATACTTCTGAAAACATCCCCTGGATGGCTTGCTGTGCATCATTCAAGTCTTCTTCGTATTCGAAGTACACTTCAATTTTCGGAGGAGCGATTGGGTCACTGACAAGTGTCTCACTGATTGAATCAGTGAATTGCTGCGAGTAAAAAATGGGATCACCAGAAGTGAATACGGTCTTGGCAAGCAAATTATGATTTAATTTATATTTATTTGCCAGCGAAAACTTCTCATGGACGATACGTATTTGGCATGGAAAGCTTTCCAGGAATCTGACAATCTGAAAAGTAATATCTTCGGGAATTCGTTTCGCCAAAAGCGGTTCAATCCGCTGGTCGGCAGAGATATAAGCGCCTAAATGGGTCACAAGCTGTGAGCTTATTTTCAGTGCTTTGGCTACCTTTTTAGCAGATGGAAAACTCCTGGAAGTTACTAGAGTCACGTAAATCCCTTTTTGCTGCACATACTCGATCGCATCTTTTGTTGATTTATGCAGCCTTCCGTTTGATTGAAGAACAGTGCCATCCACATTT
>DMSR01000316.1 GCA_003457145.1 Bacillus sp. (in: firmicutes) | reverse complement strand
TGGACAACCTGGACGATTTCCTGATCAAAAAACTGGATTTCGTCGATCGCAATCACATCGATATCTGGGTTGATATGCTGGAAAATTTCTGTAGAGTTAGCTATAGGCTTTGCAGTAACTGTCGTTCCGTTGTGCGATACAACTGATTCTTCACTATAGCGGTTATCGATTTTCGGCTTGAAGACAGCAATTTTTTGCTTGGCAAATTGGGTTCTGCGAACTCGGCGGATCAATTCCTCCGATTTTCCCGAGAACATGCTGCCGCAAATCAATTCGACCCAACCGCTTTGTTTCATAACGTACATGGTCGGCCTCTCCTTCCTCGCTGGACATGTAAAAAGTTTCTTCGTAATAATTGTGTTTCACCGCGATGTTATGGGAATTGTCTCATCGATTGTAAATTCTGCTTTCATATGAAAGGCAAGTTTTTCAAACAGAATCTGGCAAAACTCCGACACTATTTTTCAGCTTTTTCCATTATAACAAATAAAAGCACTAAATCCAGACTGAATAATTAAGTTCACAAAATTAACTTCAGACAGCCGGTCCATTCGCTTTATGTACTTGAAAATTCACCATAAAAGGGATTATAGACAATAAAAAACAGGCAAGTCACAAAGCTTCTTGCCTGTTTTTTGAATTCTGTTATTACTCTTGCTCTTGACCTTTAAGGCCGTATTTTTTGTTGAAACGGTCAACACGTCCGCCAGCTTCAGCGAATTTTTGACGTCCAGTATAGAAAGGATGGCACTCAGAGCAAGTTTCAACGCGAATCTCGTTCTTTACAGAACCAGTTTCAAATTCGTTGCCGCAAGCACAAGTCACCTTAACTGTTTTGTAGTTTGGATGAATTCCTGATTTCATTCTTTTCATCTCCTTCCGCCCTGAATCATTCGAAACAGAGTTATAATCAACGGCTATTGTTCATACCAGCCGTTATTGGAAAAACACACTGTCCTCATTATAACAAGTCCAATTGTATTTTTCAAGCTAGTTTTTAAATCCATAATATGGAACTAAGAACGCTTGGTATTCCCCTTCATTTCTTCACCAAGAACGGCGAAGAAATCTTCATTCGATTTCGATTGCTTTAATTTACGCAGGAACTTCTCCGCGAAATCCGGCGAATCTGACATCGACTTGCGGATGGCCCATAGCTTGTCGAGGTGATCCTTCGGAATTAGCAGTTCTTCCTTACGCGTCCCTGACCTGCGGATGTCGATAGCCGGGAAGATCCGTCTTTCTGCAAGTGAACGGTCCAGGTGCAATTCCATGTTTCCTGTACCCTTGAATTCTTCATAAATAACATCATCCATACGAGAGCCTGTATCAACAAGCGCCGTAGCAAGGATTGTCAAGCTGCCACCTTCTTCGATATTTCGTGCAGCACCGAAAAAGCGCTTTGGGCGGTGGAACGCAGCGGGGTCGATACCGCCTGACAATGTACGGCCGCTTGGCGGAATAACGAGATTGTACGCTCGGGCAAGGCGGGTGATGCTGTCCATCAGGATGATGACATCCCGCTTATGTTCGACAAGGCGCATCGCACGCTCAAGAACAAGCTCAGCTACCTTGATGTGATTTTCAGGCACCTCATCGAAGGTTGAACTGACAACATCTCCTGCTACAGAACGTTCGATATCGGTTACTTCTTCCGGACGTTCATCAATCAAGAGTACAATCAACTCTGCCTCCGGATGGTTCGTTGTGATGCTGTTCGCAATTTCTTTCAAAAGCATCGTTTTACCAGCCTTAGGCGGGGCAACAATCAAGCCGCGCTGGCCGAAGCCGACTGGAGAGATAACATCCATGATTCTAGTAGAAACATGTTTATGGGTTGTCTCCAGTTTCATCATGCGGTCAGGATATAATGGTGTCAGACCTGGGAAATGCACTCTTTCCTTAGCCGATTCAGGATCATCGCCATTGACTGCTTCCACCTGGAGCAAACCGAAATAGCGCTCGTTTTCTTTTGGCGGACGCACTTTTCCGGAAACCTTGTCTCCATTCCTTAAATCAAATCGCCGGATTTGCGAAGCTGAAATGTAGATATCCTCAGAGCTGGGCGAATAGTTGATCGGACGCAAAAATCCGAAGCCTTCCGACTGGATGATTTCGAGGACGCCTTCCATGAAGAAATAACCCTGTTGTTCTGCACGTGCTTTTAAAATCGCAAAAATCAGTTCCTTTTTTGACAACTTGCTGTAATAAGAAACTTTATATTCTTTTGCCAGTTCATAAAGCTCTTTTAATTTCATATTTTCTAAGCTTGAAATATTGACTTCCATATTGTCACCACGCCTTAAAATATTTCGATTTCCTCCATAAAAAAATGTATTAGAAATGAAAACTATGGATGGAAAAAGAAGAATTGAGTTTCCTTTGAAGGTTGTAAGAAGGATTAAAATTGAAGGCTGTTTTCGCATTGGTGGTTGCTGTAAGGCTAGGCATATTGTTCTGTAGTCGCGCTGGTTCCTTAGCAGCGTTGATTCGTTCCTTACCTTGGCACCTGGAATTCGTGTGAAAAGCCACAAAGTTTTACGAAAAATCCTAATTGAAAGAATAAAAGCAGTTTTTCGAAGTTAAAACAATTTCCATTTTACCCTTATTCCTGAAAAATAATCAACATATTTTATAAACAATGCTCCCTTTTTTCGTGAACACGTAAAAGGGAGCCTGATTGAAAGGGTTTGCAGTTTTTTAAAAAAATTTAGGAATTTGAGCTTATTTCATGACAAAATGCGGCTTATGCTTCAGGCTATGCTGGCCTTCGATAAAACGGACTGTACCTGATTTGGCACGCATAACGACGGAATGTGTCGAACCATATGAACCTTTGAACTGGACGCCCTTGAGCAATTCGCCGTCGGTGACCCCTGTAGCGGCAAAAATCGCATCATCTCCGCGGACAAAGTCTTCCATGAGAAGTACCTTATTAATATCGATGCCCATTTTCTTACAGCGTTCAATCTCTGCATCATCCTGAGGAAGAAGCTTGCCCTGTATTTCTCCGCCTAGACTTTTCAGCGCAACAGCAGCAAGGACTCCTTCGGGTGCCCCGCCTGAACCAAACAGGATATCAACGCCTGTGAAATCAAACGCAGTATTGATTGCACCTGCTACATCACCATCATTGATGAGCTTTATTCTTGCTCCTGCATCGCGAAGCTGGGCAATGATATGTTCATGGCGCGGGCGGTTGAGGATTGTTGCCACTACATCTTCAATGTCCTTATTTTTTGCTTTTGCGACTGCCTTAAGGTTATCAAGTACGGACGCATTAATATCAACCAATCCAACAGCTTCAGGTCCAACCGCAATTTTATCCATATACATATCCGGCGCATGGAGCAGATTGCCATTGTCTGCTACTGCCAGGACAGCAAGGGCATTCCAGCCGCCAGACGCGACGATGTTTGTTCCTTCTAAAGGATCGACAGCGACATCCAAACGTGGACCATAGCCTGAGCCCAGTTTTTCGCCGATATACAGCATCGGTGCCTCGTCCATTTCCCCTTCACCGATCACGACCGTACCCTTCATTGGGATCGTATCGAAAACATCTCTCATAGCAGATGTTGCTGCCTCATCTGCCTCATCCTTTTTACCACGGCCCATCCAGCGGGCTGAAGCAAGTGCAGCTGCTTCCGTCACGCGGACAAGTTCCATCGTTAAACTCCGTTCCATCGAATCCTCCCCTTAATCATAAAAGGACTAACGCCCGCATGAAAAGCGCAAACGCCTGTATTTAGTACGCGGACCAACAGAGCCACTCTCCGCGGCATCGTCGACATCAGCGCTTCCTGTCAGTCCGGATGTCTTAAGACTGCTCCAAGGCAATTCTGGTTCCTGCTGGAGAAACTTATGATCCGAAAGCCCAGGCGCTGCGGCAAGACATTCCTCCATGTTAAAAAGACAGGAATACCAATTAACAGTGCAAGGCATTAGCCATTTGTTATATTCGTACTATGTTATTTCACCTTAACTTTTAGGCTTTTTTTACCTCTTCTTGTTCTTCTTTGGTCATATCTTCACGCCAGACCGTCGCTCCAAGGCCATTCAGTTTTTCAACCATATGGCTATAACCTCGGTCGATATGTTCTAAGCCTGTAACCTCGGTAATACCTTCAGCCATCAAGCCGGCTATGACGAGTGCTGCTCCTGCACGAAGGTCGCTCGCCTTCACTTTCGCACCCTGGAGCTTGATCGGGCCGTTGATGATGGCCGATCTGCCTTCTACTTTTATATTGGCATTCATTCTTCTAAGCTCGTCTATATGCTTGAAGCGCGCGCCATAAATCGTATCAGTCACAACACTCGATCCTTCGGCCCTTGTCAAAAGGGAGGTGAAGGGCTGCTGCAGGTCTGTTGGGAAGCCAGGGTAAACAAGTGTTTTGATATCAATGGCTTTATATTTATCAGCTGGTCCGATAAAAATCTGCTCTTCATTGGCCTCAATTTTCGCACCCATTTCCTTCAGCTTGGCCACAAGGGACTCAATATGCTGTGGGATGACATTATCAATCAATACACCGTCACCGATTGCAGCACCGAGGATTAAGTAAGTTCCGGCTTCGATCCGGTCAGGGATGATTGTGTGGCGGCAGCCATGAAGCTCGTCAACCCCATCGATACGGATTACATCTGTACCGGCACCTTTGATTTTTGCACCCATATTCGTAAGCAATGTCGCAACATCAATGATTTCCGGCTCTTTCGCAGCATTTTCAATGATTGTCCTGCCCTTGGCCCGAACGGCAGCAAGCATGATGTTGATCGTTGCACCTACACTGACGACATCTAAGTAGATTCTTGCCCCGCGGAGCTCGTCTGCACGCAAATAGATGGCTCCCTGCTCATTGGTCACACTGGCTCCAAGTGCTTCGAAGCCTTTTATATGCTGGTCAATTGGCCTTGGTCCAAGATGGCAGCCGCCTGGCAGGCCGATGACAGCCTTTTTGAAACGCCCAAGCATTGCCCCCATCAGATAATATGAAGCTCTCAGCTTTTTCACTTTTCCATTCGGCAAAGGCATGGAAATCATGGAAGACGGATCAACCGTCATTTCGTTGTTAGAGAACTCAACCGTACCACCGATTTCCTCCATCAAGTCCTTAAGCATGTGGACATCGGAGATATCCGGTAAACCTTCTATGGTCACAGGAGATTCGGCTAATATTGTTGCTGGGATCAAAGCTACGGCACTATTCTTGGCACCGCTGATCCGAACAGTTCCTTTTAACGGATAACCGCCTGCAATCTTAAGCTTTTCCATTTTTGACTCCCTTCTAAGCCGTGATGTATCAAGGTCAAGCTGGAGATTCAAATAATATATCAGCTAAGACCGTATAGGCTCTTCTTTAAATTTTGAAATTATGATTTCGTGGCTGTTAAATGCGTATAACTATTGAGGTTGAAAAAATGGCCAGAATTACCGAGGGATTTATTTCCATCAGCTATAGTCAGATTCCGGCAGTTTTCTATTCCTATAGTTTACACGATATTCCCAATTTCATGTAATAAAATGCAAAAAACTTAAAATTGGGTAAAAGTTCCTAACAGAAAGCGGAGCCCCTGGTTAACCCCGACAAGAATCCTTGAAGGGGCCAGGCGCTGGAATAAGATAAAAGAGTCTTTTATCCGCGTGAATTCCAGTCTTTTAAGAATGCTTCGATTCCTTTGTCAGTCAGCGGGTGGCTGAACATTTGCTGGATGACTTTATAAGGAACGGTGGAGATATGTGCGCCTCGAAGCGCGGCATCTGTTACATGCTGCGGGTGGCGGATGGATGCAGCGATGATTTCCGTTTCGATTCCATGGATTGTGAAAATATCAGCGATTGTCGAAATCAGGTCAAGACCGTTATGGCCAATGTCATCCAGCCTTCCTAGGAACGGAGAAACATAGGATGCTCCTGCTCTTGCTGCCAGCAAGGCCTGGTTGGCACTGAAGACAAGCGTCACATTCGTTTTGATTCCTTCTTTCGAAAACACTGACACAGCTTTCAAGCCTTCTGGAGTCATCGGGACTTTTATCGTGATATTAGGAGCGATTGCCGCAAGCTCCCTTCCCTCTTTAATCATTCCTTCTGCATCAAGCGCAATAACCTCTGCACTCACGGAACCAGGTACAAGCTCAGTAATTTCTTTCAAGCGGTCTTCAAAAGAAACATTCTTTTCTTTTGCAACCAGGGAAGGGTTTGTAGTAACCCCTGATAAAATCCCTAACGCGAACGCCTCGCGAATTTCTTCCATATTGGCAGTATCGATAAAAAACTTCATTTGTAAACGCCTCCAGTCGACAAAATTTTCAATCACATTAAAATGGATAAAAACCGCCTTGAAATAAGGCGGTTTGACTATAGTTAAACTAAATGGCAGGCTAACTTATGCTTTATTAGAAGAACCGAATTCGCGCATTTTGCCGATTACGGTTTCTCTGATTGCATCACGAGCTGGCCCTAAATATTTACGTGGGTCGTATTCATTAGGCTTCGCAGCAAGTGTTTCACGAACTGCCTTAGCAGAAGCGATTTGGTTTTCGGTGTTAACGTTGATTTTAGCCGTTCCGAAAGAAATGGACTTCTGGATATCTTTTGTAGGGATTCCCGTTCCGCCGTGTAAAACTAATGGAACACCAGCAGTTTTGTTGATTTCTTCCATTTCTTTGAAACCAAGGTTCGGTTCACCCTTGTAAGGACCATGAACAGACCCAAGAGCTGGAGCCAGGCAATCGATTCCAGTGCGTTGAACAAGCTCTTCACACTCTTTAGGATCAGCATAGATCACGCCATCAGCTACAACGTCATCTTCCTGTCCACCTACTACTCCTAATTCAGCTTCAACAGAAACTCCTTTTGAGTGAGCGTATTCTACAACCTTTGAAGTCGTTGAAACGTTATCTTCGAAAGGACCGTGTGAAGCATCGATCATTACAGATGTGAAGCCTGCATCGATTGCTTCCTTACATTTTTCAAAGCTTGAACCATGGTCTAAGTGAATGGCAACAGGAACAGTTGTATTGTAGTCCTCCATCAATCCTTCTACCATTTTCACAACAGTCTTGAAGCCGCCCATGTAACGTGCAGCACCTTCAGAAACACCAAGGATAACTGGTGATTTCTCAGCTTCAGCAGCCTGCAGGATCGCTTGTGTAAATTCAAGGTTATTTAAGTTAAACTGACCAACAGCATAACCTTCTGCATTCGCTTTTTTCAGCATTTCAGTCATTGAAACTAAAGGCATAATTTTTCCTCCTTCAATAAGATCATATTTCATTTTGAGTATACTTCCATAATTAAGGTTGTCCTTCTCTGCATACGTTTATGTACCCTGGAGAGCTTTCCTCAAAACGATAGGATCCCGTGGAATTCATAAGTATCATACCAAAAGAAAATCAGAATTACCATCGTTCAGGCCTTGTTTTTGCAAGTGTCATAAAAATGCTATAAAGCAAACGCTACCATTTTTTTCACTAGTCAGGATTTAATCGAATAGCAGTATTTTTTTACAATTGACGAAACTATAATTTTTTCTATTGCTATAATTATGTAAGATTTAAATAATGCCGCAAATGACAAATCCCCCGCAAAAAATGTGAGGGAGTGAAAAATTCAATCATTTTATTACACTGGTTGCGTGTATTTTTTTACAGCGGCTCGGATATCATCGATATCAAACGGCTTAGCAAAATGTGTGAGCGCTCCCAGATCCATGGCTTCCTGAATCATGTCGAGCTCTCCATAGGCGGTCATGATGATTACGCGGATGTCCGGCTCTATGACCTTCATTCTTTTTAAGATTTCGATACCATCCATACCTGGGATTTTCATGTCCAGCAGGACGAGATCCGGTGGATTTTTTTTCACGATATCCAGGGCCTGGACGCCATTTGCAGCCTGATATGTTTGATAGCCTTCTTTTTGCAGCACTTCATTAAGTAAAATTCTGATGCCAAACTGATCGTCAACTATTAGTATGTTTTCTTGCATGCCGCTATCTTCCCCCTAATAAGTCGTTTAGGCTATTTTCAAATACTTCATGGCTTTGCAAACACGACACTCTATGAGCGTACTTGCTGCCTGGCCATAAAGAACCGAAAGAAAGCCTGTCGTAATTGTCATTTTGTCCAGGATCGACCCCTTTTACATAGTTCGTTAAATCCCTTAAAATTCCTGCCGTCATTTCCAATGTTTTTTTACAGAGTCCATTTTACCTTCTCATTCTAGTCCTTTATAATCAATAGTGGCAAAGACGGAGGTGCTTTTATGTTAAAAATGTTTTCGACACAATTATCTGGATTATTCAAAAGGCTTCAGGAGAAAGAGGAATTTTCAATCGAGGATGGCGCACGTCTGCTGGCACAAGCTGCTGCTGGCCAAGGCTCGATTTATGTTTTCGGGACAGGCGAGATGGCTGCAGTCGTACACGAAGCGGTATATGGAGAGGAACCCTTGCGTTCTGGAGCAGTTTTTTCAAAGGAGACCAAATTGGAAGCGGCAGACAGGGTGTTAATCGCCAGCCGTTACTCAGATGATGAAGCAGCATTGCATGTCGCCAGGGACTTGGAAGAAATGGGAATCCCATTTATTGCGATTTCAACGGTGCGCACAGAAAATAACGGGACAGGTCTGGAGACAATTGCAGATGTACATATCGATTTGCGCATGACAAAAGGATTGCTCCCTGATGAAGCAGGAAACAGGGTCGGTTATCCTACATCCATCGCTGCCTTATTTGTGTATTTCGGGCTAAAATTCACAATAGAAGAGATTATGGAGGAGTACTGAGCTGTTGACCTTTTGCCTTATAAAGGGATAGGATCCTACATCGGCCTGCCAGTTGAATAAACGTTTACAAGCAAGAAAAACATTCAGGATTTCCACTTTTAATTTAAGCTCTGTTAAAGCCTAAAGTTGATTTTTAACACTCTGTTGGTTGTAGTGGAAGGGGCGCAGACTCCTGCGGGTTCAGTGAAAGCCACAAGAAGAATTTGCTTTTGAAAAAGCGGACAGCATGGCTTTTTCATAATTCTTCAGCGAAAGTGAAGCACCCGGAACGAATATCAACAGTCCAATGTAACAGAGCATTCATTTAAAATAAAAAAAGCCGGTACATATGCCATAAAGGGCAACTGTACCGGCTTTTTTTCAACCTGCTTATATTTCGGAAAGAAATTATTTACGTGATTTTAGTGATGCTTCGATAAAATCCCTGAATAATGGCTGCGGGCGTGTTGGTCTTGATGTGAATTCCGGATGGAATTGGGATGCCAGGAACCATGGATGATCTTTCAATTCGATGATTTCTACCAGGCGGCCGTCAGGGCTTGTACCTGAGAACAGGAAGCCTGCCTTTTCCATTGCCTGGCGATATTCATTATTGAACTCATAACGATGACGATGGCGCTCATAGATCACTTCATCATTATATGCCGTGAATGCCTTTGTACCTTCTTCAAGTTTGCAAGGGTAAAGACCCAGACGCAGTGTTCCGCCAAGATCTTCGACATCCTTCTGTTCTGGAAGAAGGTCGATGATTGGGTATGGTGTATTTGGCATGATTTCTGCAGAATGAGCACCTTTAAGACCAAGAACATTGCGTGCAAATTCAACTGAAGCAAGCTGCATACCGAGACAGATTCCAAAGAAGGGAACTTTGTTCTCGCGTGCATACTGGGTAGCAAGGATCTTACCTTCGATTCCGCGATCGCCAAATCCGCCTGGAACAAGAATCCCGTCAACATCGTTCAGCAATTCCACAACGTTCTCTTCAGTTACTTCTTCAGAATTGACCCATTTGATTTCAATATCGCTGTCGAACGCATAGCCAGCATGCTTCAATGATTCTACCACAGAGATGTATGCGTCTTGCAGCTCAACATACTTACCGACAAGAGCGATTCTTGTTTTATCAGATAGATTTGTCACTTTTTCAACCAGTTCGTTCCACTCAGTCATATCTGCTTCGCCACAATCAAGCTTGAAATGATCGCAGACTAGCTGGTCCATATGCTGCTCTTGAAGAGCTAAGGGAACAGAGTAAAGTGTTTCCGCATCTCGGGCCTCTATAACGGCCTTCTGATCGATGTCACAGAATAAGGCAATTTTATCCTTCATGTCCTGGGAAATCGGCATTTCTGTACGAAGAACGATGATGTTTGGCTGGATACCCAGGCTGCGCAATTCTTTTACACTGTGCTGAGTCGGCTTTGTCTTCATTTCACCTGCCGCCTTGATATAAGGAACCAAAGTACAGTGAACGTACATAACATTATCGCGGCCTACATCATTCTTGATCTGGCGGATTGCTTCTAAAAATGGCAGAGATTCAATATCCCCAACAGTACCTCCAATTTCTGTAATGACAACATCCGCGCCTGTTTCCTTGCCTGCACGGAATACACGATCCTTGATTTCATTTGTAATATGCGGGATGACCTGGACGGTTCCGCCAAGGTAATCGCCACGGCGTTCTTTACGCAACACAGTTGAGTAGATCTTTCCAGTTGTTACATTTGAATACTTATTTAGGTTAATATCAATAAAACGCTCATAGTGACCAAGGTCAAGATCCGTTTCCGCGCCGTCGCCAGTAACAAATACCTCACCATGCTGATAAGGACTCATTGTTCCAGGATCCACGTTGATGTATGGATCGAACTTCTGGATCGTGACATTCATCCCCCTATTTTTTAACAATCTTCCAAGGGATGCTGCTGTAATCCCTTTTCCTAGTGACGAAACCACTCCGCCTGTTACAAAAATATACTTTGCCATAATGTAATCCCCCTCATCAAACAGTTTGTACAAGATGTACCTGTTTAATTGATTTTATTAATAAAATTTTTAACCTTTTCATGCGACTCACAAAAAGCAGTTTTATTGTGCGAGTCGATGTGACCGGGGGGTTTAACTAGCCGTTCAAAAATAAAGACTGTTTGGCTCGTCTGTAATTTCCGCTCCGACAACAGAGTTAATTACATTATTATCCCTCTGCACAACCAAAATAAAAAAACGCCCCGCATACAATGTATGGGGAGCGTTTTGTCGCTGTTTTAAATAATCGTCCTTTTTTAAGGAGCCCAAAAAGTATTCTACCGCCGGTGTTAATAAAAGTCAAGCTGTGATTTACAGCTCTTCGTCCTCTTCTGAATCTTCATCTTCAAGCGGAAGTTCTTCCTCATCTTCCTCGTCGATCAATTCATCATCATCGTCAAAGTCTTCGGTATCTTCAATTTCATCGATTTCATCCTCATCGTCATCCAGAAGATCATCGTCATCGTCATCGTCATCATCGAAATCGTCGATATCGTCATAGTCAAGTTCTTCCTCATCGATTTCATCGAATTCATCCAGGTCGATATCATCCTCATCGACCGCTTTTTTCGACTTCTTCTTCTTAGGCTTGACGGTAGTGACATTGTCTTCTTCCATTTGGTCAACTGGATACCAGACGCGAAGACCCCAACGGGATTCTCCCTGTGACATGAAACGTCCATCTATGTTTAAATCCGTATAAAACTGAACCATTTTTTCAGTAACGTCAGCTTCCTTCAGGTTAAGAACCTTCGTGATTTCACTCGTCAGCTCTTTAAATGTAATCGCCTGTTTTTTCTCTTTTAATATTTCGAATGCGACTTCAATAAATGACATTTCTTGAAGATCTTCTTTTGTGTATTGTTTTAGACTCAACTTTCGCACTTCCTTTCTCTAGTCCAGGCCATTACCAGGCCTTGCGTCCGAAAACATGGAAAATATCCCAGAATGCATATTCTACATTATAAACAAATTCTAAACCTTTATGCTAGTTTTATCTGTCGTTTTCTTCCCTTTTTTCACTTCCTGTACCGCCTTCATCCTTATCGGACCGCTCTTTCTTTTTACTTTTCGAAAGCAACGCAAAGGCCAGGAAAAAGAAAAAGATTGAGAGAATGAAAAATGAAATAGCACCAAGCTGCCGCTGATATAGATAGTATAAGGCCGCAATGGAAGCCACAGCCACAGCCGTTAAATAAAATTGTCTCAATAAATTCACATCCTGCAGCAAGTCAAAAGACCCGCTCTAGTTCGATTTCTATTTTGATTATATAAGATAATACGGAGAAATGTATGTAAAAATTTTTTAAAAAGGATCTGTTCAACTCTATTGTTGATTTCTGCTCGAAGCAACAACCAAGATCGTTATAACAAATGGCCTATAATCGCATTACCAGCAGGATATCATACAATAACCATACTGATTCACCAATCCACTCTTCCTGTAAAATCAATAATCTGTCCGAACTCAAAAACAGATGGCTCATAGTTTCCTATAAGCCATCAGCTCAGTTATTTTATCCATTGAGAAGTAAGTTACACTAAATAAGTATTCACTTTTATAGCGGTTTTTAAACTATCACTACTGCAAACTACATATTACGGCGAAATTGTCCGCCCACTTCATAGAGTGCTCTTGTGATTTGGCCTAGGCTGGCATACTTGACAGTCTCCATCAGCTGCGCAAAAATATTGCCGCCGCTGACAGCGACTTCCTTCAGCTTCTCAAGATGCTCTTCTGATTGATCCTTATGACGACCCTTGAATGTCTCCAGGTTACGGATTTGTGTTTCCTTCTCCTCCGCAGTCGCCCGGGCAAGCTCCATATTGTCGACATCCTCCTCAGATGGAGGGTTTGGATTCAAGTATGTGTTCACGCCGATGATAGGCAGCTCTCCGGTATGCTTCTTCATCTCATAATGCATCGATTCATCCTGGATCTTACCACGCTGGTACTGTGTTTCCATTGAGCCAAGCACGCCGCCTCGGTCATTGATCCTTTCGAATTCCTGCAGCACTGCTTCCTCTACTAGATCTGTCAATTCTTCTATAATGAAGGCGCCCTGGAGCGGATTTTCGTTTTTTGTCAATCCATGTTCTTTTGTGATGATCATCTGGATGGCCATCGCACGGCGAACCGATTCTTCGGTTGGCGTGGTGATTGCCTCATCATACGCATTTGTATGAAGTGAGTTGCAATTGTCTTGCAGCGCCATTAGTGCTTGAAGCGTTGTTCGGATGTCATTGAAGTCGATTTCCTGGGCATGCAGCGAACGGCCTGATGTTTGGATATGGTACTTCAGCTTCTGGCTGCGTTCGTTCGCACCGTACTTATTTTTCATCACTGTTGACCAAATTCGTCGGGCAACACGGCCAATCACTGAATACTCAGGGTCCAGACCGTTTGAGAAAAAGAAGCTTAAGTTTGGTGCAAAGTCATCGATTTTCATGCCTCTGCTTAAATAGTATTCAACATAGGTAAACCCGTTTGACAGTGTGAAAGCAAGCTGGGAAATCGGGTTAGCTCCTGCCTCGGCGATATGGTAGCCGGAGATCGAAACAGAATAATAGTTCCGGACCTTCTCGTCGATAAAATATTGCTGGATGTCGCCCATCATTCTCAGGGCAAATTCAGTAGAGAAAATACAAGTGTTCTGTCCCTGGTCTTCTTTTAAAATATCCGCCTGGACCGTACCGCGGACGGTCTGCAGTGTCATTTCCTTGATACCTGCAAATTCCTCTTCGGTCAGCTTCCGGCCAATCTCGGCTTCCTTCTTTTCAACCTGCTGTTCAATCGCTGTGTTCATGAACATTGCGAGGATGATGGGCGCCGGTCCGTTAATTGTCATCGACACTGAGGTCGAAGGATGGCAAAGATCAAACCCCTCATACAGCTTTTTCATATCATCGAGCGTGCAAATACTGACGCCACTCTCACCGACCTTCCCGTATATATCAGGACGGTAATCAGGATCTTCTCCATATAGAGTGACTGAGTCAAATGCGGTGCTGAGACGTTTTGCAAGATCATCCTTCGACAAGTAATGGAAACGGCGGTTCGTCCTTGCTGGTGTCCCTTCACCGGCAAATTGGCGTTTAGGGTCCTCGCCTTCACGTTTGAACGGGAACACTCCTGCCGTATAAGGGAAACTGCCCGGGACGTTCTCAAGGTAAACCCATCGTAAAATTTCGCCGTAATCCTTGTACCTTGGCAGTGCCACTTTTGGAATGCTTAATCCAGACAAGCTCTTCGTTCTCAATTCGGTGACGATTTCCTTGTCGCGGATTTTGGTCACGAATTTATCTGCACTGTATTTTTCTTTCAATGCATCCCAGTGATCCAAAATGCTTTTCGATTCCGCCGTAAGCTTTTGCTCAAGCTCCTTCTTCAGCGCCTCTAGTGAAGATAACACTTCTCCATTCGTTTCGCGTTCTTTGACAGATTCGATTGCACCTTCTAGCTGGAACATTCTGCGGGCAAGCCCTGCCTGCTCTGCCGCAAGCTTATGATAGCCGCGGACCGTCTCGGAAATTTCCCTCAGGTAATAACGGCGGTCGTTTGGAATGATGACATTCTGCTTTTCAACTACTGCTTCAGTAGAAAAAGAAGTCGTCCACTCCGTTCCCGCTTTCTCGTTGATTTTGTTCACGAGTGCTGCAAATAGTGCATTGGTTCCCGGGTCATTGAACTGGCTTGCGATTGTTCCGTAAACAGGCATTCCATCAAGCTCTTTCTCAAACAGAAGGTGGCTGCGCTGGTACTGCTTCTGTACCTGGCGTTTCGCATCCTCAGAGCCTTTACGTTCAAATTTATTGATGACGATCAGGTCAGCGAAATCAATCATATCTATTTTCTCAAGCTGTGAAGGTGCTCCGAATTCGCTTGTCATTATATACATCGAAACATCACAAACATCGGTAATCTCAGCATCTCCCTGTCCGATTCCGCTTGTCTCAACGATGACCAGGTCGAATCCAGCCGCCTTGACAACATCGATGGCATCCTTAATCGCCAGCGAAAGTTCAGATCTGGATTTCCTTGTAGCAAGGCTGCGCATATAAACCCGCGGAGAAAAGATTGCGTTCATGCGGATCCGGTCCCCAAGCAGCGCACCACCCGTCTTTTGTTTCGTTGGATCTACGGATAAAATCGCGACACGCTTTTCAGGAATTTCATTGATGAAACGTCTGATGAGTTCATCGGTCAGTGAGCTTTTTCCCGCACCGCCTGTACCAGTGATTCCTACAACAGGAACAGACTTCTTCATTGTTTTTACTTTTTCCATTAATGATTCAACAGCAGCAGCGGTTTCTTTTTCCGAACCGACATGCTGTTCAGCGAGAGTGATCAGCTTTGCAACCGCGTTCGGATTCCCTGCTTCAAGCTTCTCGATCTCTTCCAGGCCTTCTGCTGAAACCGTCGGGAAATCGCACTCCTTGATCATTTGTTCGATCATCCCGTTCAATCCATATTTCCTGCCGTCTTCCGGTGAAAAAATCCGGGAAATCCCGTATTCATGCAGTTCTTTTATTTCCCGCGGAATGATAACCCCACCGCCACCGCCGTAAATGCGGATATGTGAAGCACCTTTTTCCTTCAAGAGGTCATGCATATACTTAAAATACTCCACGTGGCCGCCCTGGTAAGAAGAAATCGCTATCCCCTGGACATCCTCCTGGATTGCTGCATTGACGACTTCTTCAACAGACCGGTTATGGCCAAGATGGATAACCTCGGCTCCCAATGACTGAAGAATTCTTCTCATAATGTTGATCGAGGCATCGTGGCCGTCGAATAAACTTGAAGCTGTCACAAAGCGAATATGGTTTGTTGGCTTATATGTTTCCGGAATACTCATTCTGTTCCCCCTGTTCCTATTTTCATTTCCGACCCCTTTATCCCCTTGAAAAGCAGTTCGGTCTGCAGCTCTGTATACTCTTCAAGCGTATACAGCTTTTGCAGCGCCCAGCGGCGGAATCCCCACATTTGCCCCTGGACGAAAATATCATGGGCAATGATCTTGACGTGCTTGTCATCCAAATCTAGCTCGCCATTTTCGACACAGCGCTGGATGACATCTTCGAACATTCCGACCATCTCAATCTCTTTTTTCAGCACATACGGAAGTGCGTCCTTTGTCAGCGATTTAACCTCCTGGTACATGACAAGCACTTCGTCCTGCAAGTCATCCATTACTTTAAAATAGTTGGCTATTCCCACCTTCAGGCTTTCGAGCGTCCCCTTGTTCGTATCAAGATTTTCCTGGAGACGCTCACGCACCTCATCATAGATGCTGTCACAGACAAGATACAGCACATCTTCCTTCGTGCGGATATATTCGTAAAGGGTACCAATGCTAAAGCCCGAAGCCCTGGCAATCTCTCTCGTCGTTGTGCGGTGAAAGCCCTTTTGCTTAAAAAGGGTAACGGCCCCTTTGATCATCTGGTCTCGTCTCTTTTTCACAAGGCGCTCATCTTTTACAGACGCCTGCACTTCTCGCTTTTTCATCACTTTTCTACCCGCCTTGTTTTTAATTCCATCATTTCCTTATTTCGTGAGCATCCTTGAGATAACCAAGCGCTGAATTTCCTGTGTTCCTTCGTAGATTNNCAACTGGATAGTCCTTTGTATATCCATAGCCGCCAAATACCTGAACAGCCTCCGTGGTCACCTTCATTGCCGCGTCACCCGCAAACAACTTCGACATTGCTGACTCTTTGCCATAAGGAAGACCCTCTGATTCCAACCACGCAGCCTGGTAAGTCAACAGCCTTGCTGCCTCGACTGATGTTGCCATATCAGCCAGCTTGAAGCCGATTCCCTGCTGGGCTGCAATTGGCTTGCCGAATTGCTGGCGCTCTTTTGCATAGTCAACGGATGCGTCCAATGCGCCCTGGGCGATTCCCACTGCCTGGGCTGCAATTCCATTGCGGCCGCCATCCAGGGTCATCATTGCGATCTTAAAGCCCTCGCCGATTTCACCAAGGATATTTTCCTTTGGAACACGGCAATCTTCAAAGATGATTTCGGTTGTTGGAGATGAACGGATGCCCAGCTTCTTCTCCTTTTTGCCAACAGAGAAACCTGCAAAGCCACTTTCAACGATGAAAGCAGTGGTGCCCTTTTGCTTGCTTGCGGGGTCTGTTAATGCAAACACCACATAAATATCAGCAACTCCGCCGTTTGTAATGAAGATTTTAGAACCGTTAAGCACATAGTGGTCGCCATCTTCCTTGGCTGTCGTTCTCATTGCACCTGCATCAGAACCGCTTCCCGGCTCTGTCAGACCGTATGCGCCAATTTTCTCGCCAAGCGCCATCGGCTTTAAGTATTTTTGCTTCTGTTCTTCATTGCCAAATTTGTAAATCGGCCAGCCAGCAAGCGATGTATGCGCCGAAAGCATTACACCTGTTGAAGCACATACGCGGGATAATTCTTCGACAGCGATACAGTAAGCAAGGTAATCGCTGCCAATTCCGCCGTACTCTTCAGGCCATGGAATACCTGTCAGTCCAAGCTCAGCCATTTTGTCAAAGATTTCCCGGTCAAAGCGCTCTTCTTCATCACGCTCGGCAGCAGTAGGCGCCACTTCATTCCTTGCAAAATCGCGTACCATTTTCCTGATCATTTCATGTTCTTCAGATAGACGAAAATTCATTTTCATTTCCCCCGTTTACTGTTAGTTTTTTTGCCCCTATAAATAATCATTGCTTTCCCAGCTTTTTATAACTGCTTGCTGATGACAATCTTTTGGATTTCGCTGGTACCTTCGTAAATTTCGGTTACTTTCGCATCGCGGAAGTAGCGTTCAACAGGATAATCCTTCGTATAACCGTAGCCGCCAAAAACCTGGATGGCATCGGTTGTCACTTCAACTGCTGTACGTGAGGCGAATAGCTTTGCCATCGATGCTTCAATACCGCATTTCAACCCTTCGGAGCGAAGCTGGGCCGCTTGATAGATTAATAGTTTCGCAGCTTCAACGGACGTTGCCATATCAGCTAGCTTGAAACCAACACCTTGCTGGGCAGCGATTGGTTTGCCGAACTGGATTCTTTCCTTGGCATAATCGACGGATGCTTCTAATGCTGCTT
>DMSR01000348.1 GCA_003457145.1 Bacillus sp. (in: firmicutes) | reverse complement strand
ATTTTAAGGTGTGGGTGAGGGGCTATACCGCTGTCCAGAATAGCTACTTTGACATTTTTACCAGTATAATTAGCCTTCCAGGCCCTTTCGGCTTGTACAGCTGACGTACTCCAATCTATGGTTTGCCCGACAGCTTCTGCTTTCTGTTCATTTTCCATTGCCAGCACAGACTGTGATTCTAAGAAGTATTCTAATTTGTCCGCCGGTATTTCAATTTTAGCTGCTGGCAGGTTTATATATTTTTCTAAAATGATAGAGTTGGTTTCATTGATTATATTTACATCTACATTCTCTTTGAATAAAACAAGCTTTTGAACCTTTACATCGGTCAAAGCCGATGCTGGCTGGAAAGAAAATAACAAAAACCAAGAAAGAAATACACTAGCCAATAGAGCCTTTTTTCGCATGGATATTCTACTGCTCCTTTCGATGTCATATCTGGATGGTTTGTTCTGATGAGTTTTTCGGGTGTTTTGCTAGGTTACTTTGAGTGAATGAATTATACATATTATCGGACGGATTTCCCTTTAGTTGAGAAAACCCAAACAGTTATATAATAAGTGTTTCATTAATACGTTTAACTATTATATTCTTTAATGATTCTCTTTAACACTTCATGTTTTTATATTACTCCGCTGATAATATTATTTTTATTTTTAAATAGTATGATAGTCTCCTTCTATTATTATGTCGATAAGTTATGAAGAAAAACTTTGCATACAGAATGAATTTAATGAGTAATGAAAGAACAGAAAGAGCTTAGAGCCCTTTCTTTTTTTTTGATTCTTTTTTAAGCATTCCTGTATCTTTGAAAGGACCCTGCTTTACATTGATTCAAGATTGTACAGCTTTATAAAATCGGGGCATATCGGATTAAAGCTGTAGTAAGTAAACCATTTATTTGGAAAAAATGCAGATTTCGTTCAAGACTAAGAAAATTCCCCCGATAATATACTGGTAGATAGAAACAAAGAACATATGGGGGAAATAGGGGAATGAAGTTAAAGGTTATTTTATTTGTTTTACTTTTTTCGGCTTTAGGACTAGCTGAGAGGTCTTTTGCAGAAGGAACTGTAACAAGATTAAGCGGGAATGACCGTTTTGATGTATCGGTGGAGGTATCGAAAAAAGGATGGGCAAACGGCAGCGAAAAAGTGTACATAGCAAATTACAAGGCATTTGCGGACGCCTTATCAGTAACGCCGTTGGCTTATAAGGATGATGCACCAGTTTTATTGACTCAGGCTGAAATGTTAACTGATAAATCGAAAAGAGAGATTGAAAGATTGAAACCAAAACAAGTAATACTTGTTGGCGGCCCTGCAAGTATATCTAATAATATCAAAAATGCAATCGAGCAAATGGGAATAGCTACGAGCAGGATCAGTGGCCAAGACCGATTTGAGGTAGCCGCCAATATATCAAAAGCGTTAGGGCCATCTGATACGGCAATCATTGCTAATGGCTTGAAGTTCCCTGATGCATTATCAATAGCACCATATGCTGCAAGAGGAAATCACCCAATTCTATTGACTGTCCAAAATCGCCTGCCTGATGTCACCATGAAGGCAATGGAGGGGCGAACAAGGACCATTGTTGTTGGCGGAGAGGGAAGTGTAGGGAGTAAGGTTTATAACAGTTTGCCTGGAAGAATCAGAATAAATGGGAAAGATAGATTTGAAGTCTCAGCTAATGTAGTAAAGAATTTAAATCTTGCTACAAATAGAATCTTTATTTCTACAGGTCTGACCTTTGCTGATGCTTTAACTGGATCCGTACTTGCTGCGAAGCAGGGAGCGCCGATGCTGCTTACGATGCCATCCTATTTACCTGAACCAATTAAGAAAACACTATTGCCTGGTAATGCAGGTTCAATTACAGTCCTTGGCGGGCCGGCATCTGTCCAGCCAGCTGTTAGCGCCAATCTTTACCCGATTAAAAATAATCATTCAATTGAAGGGTATGCTGATAAATTAAGTTATTTTCCAGGGGAAACTTTAGACATAATGGTTCATTCTCCCCAATCTCTATTTTCCATTGACTTCATAAGGTATGGAGATGAGGAAAAAACAATCTCTAGCATTAAAAATATAAAAGGTGCAGTTCAAAACTATTTCACCGATTCTTATAAGGAAGGCGCTCTTTGGGACACTTCCTATAAATTCAGTATC
The DNA here is from genome assembly GCA_003457145.1 of Bacillus sp. (in: firmicutes). Taxonomy (GTDB): domain Bacteria; phylum Bacillota; class Bacilli; order Bacillales; family Cytobacillaceae; genus Mesobacillus. The sequence goes on along the minus strand of DMSR01000348.1, from coordinate 1,960 downwards.
CCGACTAACTGGAGTACCGGCATGTATGCCGCGAAAGTGTATGATGGGAATAATAGCTTTTTTATAACATTCATTGTAAAGGAAAAGTCACCGAATTTTTCTGATATTGGTGTTTTGGCATCGACAAATACATGGGAAGCCTACAACAGCTGGGGTGGGAAGAGTCTTTATAGCTATAATGTTGTAAATGGGGTGAAAAAGTATAATGAAATAGTAAGTTTCAAGAGACCGAATCCCGGAGCCGATCCATCAGGGGATGCAGGACATCTTGCCAATGGCGAAAAGCATATACTTGGGTGGCTTGAGCGGAATAACCATGAATACAGCATGATTACAGATAACGATGTCCATGAGAACCCCATGCTGCTCGGGAAATTCAAGACGATCATTGTCAGTACTCATAGTGAATATTGGTCAACAAGAATGTACGACGGTCTCCAGAACTATTTAAAAAATGGCGGCAATGTTCTCTATCTATCAGGGAACGGGATATACTGGAAGGTTGCATTGAAGGGCGACAAAATGGAAGCCAAAAAAGATGGCGGAAGACATACTTTCACCGGAGAACCGGGCGGTTTATTTTACCGAATCGGAAAACCGGAAACTGCATTGGTTGGAGTAGGATATAGATCAACAGGCTTTTCAGTACCTGCCCCTTATAAGGTTACTAATCCCAGCCATTGGATATTCGCCAATACAGGTATCAGTAAAGGAGACTTAATAGGAGTTCGAGGGTTAAATACTATCAACAATTCAACCGGAGGAGCATCAGGCTGGGAAACGGATCAGGTTGATCAATCCACGCCAAAGAATGCGATAATCCTTGCACAAGGAACCAATCTAGTAGGAGCAGGAGCAGACATGATTTATTACGATCACCCTGGCGGTGGGGGAGTATTTTCTACAGGGTCTATTACCTTTGGCGGGAGTTTGGCTGTAGATGAAAAATTGACAAGAATCGTGGATAATGTGTTGAGGAATTTTTTAACAAGATAAGAGTTTTTCAGCTTATCAGCTTGGAAAAAAGGTATGGTTGTACATACCGACCTCCAAGCTTTTTTATGTGACATTACAGTAATCTATCGGTGGGTGCTACTTAGTTAAAGCCTTTTAAATGTTTTAGTGGAATGGTAGTATATAGAATATAAAACTTCAAGATTTTTTATGAGGGTCGTAACAAAATTGTTATATTTTTTCTAATTCCTAAATGTGGTAATCGTCGAAATATGGTTGATTTATAAAATTTTTGTAATAAAATGTAATGGGAAGTATTTTTTAGTAATATTCTTCACATTGTTGGTAAATGGAATATATGCTAAACTGTTTTAGTAATTTCGAATGTTACGATTGTATTAAATGTTTATTTCAAAGGTGGGGAATTGGTTGAAAAAAGTTAAAAAGGCTATTATCCCAGCTGCGGGTTTGGGTACGCGCTTTTTGCCAGCAACAAAAGCAATGCCGAAAGAAATGCTGCCTATAGTAGATAAGCCTACTATTCAATATATTATAGAAGAAGCAGTAGAAGCAGGAATAGAGGACATTATAATTGTAACTGGAAAAGGAAAAAGGGCAATAGAGGATCATTTTGATAACTCATTTGAACTTGAACAAAACCTCTCAGNNTTCATCGATGGTTGATATTCATTATATTAGGCAAAAGGAGCCCAAGGGTTTAGGTCATGCTGTTTGGTGCGCAAGAAAATTTATTGGTGACGAGCCCTTTGCGGTATTGCTTGGAGATGATATTGTTCAAGCTGAAGAGCCTTGTATAAAACAATTAATACGACAATATGAAAAAACTAATTCCAGTATTGTTGGTGTGCAGGAAGTTCCATGGGGAGATACTTCAAGATACGGCATAATAGATAGTATAAATGAAACCGGAAGACTATTTGAGGTTACCAAACTTGTAGAAAAACCTAAGGAAAACCCTCCGTCCAATATGGCCATCATGGGAAGA
>DMSR01000278.1 GCA_003457145.1 Bacillus sp. (in: firmicutes) | reverse complement strand
TTGCAGTATTCCAGGCATTTGCTGATATCGTCGAGAAATCGAAGGATGAGGTAGTCGTAATCGATACAGCAAATGCCTGGAATACTGCAATCTCTTCTGTGCAAGGGGAATTTAAATCTTCCTCCAGATATGCGAGGGCTTCCTCATTCAACTCTTCTTTATTCTGTGCCAGCACTGCCGACTTGTATGCTTCGACCTCTGCCCTCGGATCCAAACGGCTTATCGATAGATTTTGATGGCCTGCTTCTTTTTGGAATGTGTAATCCAGATGGGCGGCAGGATCTGTAGTCGTCAGATGGACGTTGACACCCTTCTCTGCCAGTCCGACTGCAATAGCCGAAGCGATCGTCGTCTTGCCTACACCGCCTTTTCCCATTGTAAAAATGATTCTCTTATTGCTGTTCGCAAGGTCATCGATGAGAACCTGCAGGGAATGAAGCTTGTCTTCTGATAGTTCAACCAAGTTTTTAGCCTGGGAATAAGCTTCTGCTTTAAACATATGGCGGAGATTTTTCACCCCAGTCAAAGAAAATGGCACAAACGGAATAGAAAACATGCCAATCTGTTTCAATTGTGCAGGCATTTCATCCAGCGCATTTCTTTGGCGGACATAGAATGCACTTGAAATCGGATCTTCTTTCACATGTGTCTGCAACAATCCGTTAATGATGACAACCTGATTTTCCATTCCGATTTCCTTTAGCTCGACGGAAGCACGGTTCGCTTCCAGCATGGAGGATTGTTCCGCTCTAGTTATAAGAATGAGGGTTGTTTGGCTAGAATCGGATAATGCCTTAACCGTAGAGCCGTAAAGCTGTTTTTTCTCATTCAGGCCGGAGAGCGGTCCTAAACATGAGGCTCCATGCGTGCTTTCTTCCAGGAACCCGCTCCAGGCTGTAGGTAGCTGCAGCAGTCTGAGTGTATGACCGGTTGGTGCTGTATCAAATAAAATATGATCATATTGGCTGACAAGGTCCTGGTTTGTCAGTAAATTCGAGAACTCATCAAAAGCTGCGATTTCCACTGTACAAGCGCCGGAAAGCTGCTCTTCCATCGTCGCAATCACACTATCTGGCAAAGCGTTGCGATAGGGAGAAATCACTTTTTCCCGATATTGCCGTGCCGATTCTTCAGGGTCAATATTGCAAGCCGATAGGTTCGGGACAGCTGGCACTTCTATCGGATCATTGCCGATTTCGATTCCAAATACATCCTGGAGATTCGAGGCAGGATCGGTGCTAACGATCAATACCTTTTTTCCGGCATCAGCCAGGGCAACTGCCGTAGCACATGCGGTAGAAGTTTTTCCTACCCCTCCCTTTCCGGTGAAAAATAGATATGGAGTATTGACCACATATCGCGGGTGATAAGTTTGTAACAAAGGCTCCATTCCTCCTTTTTATGTATTAAGACTGATTTTGTATTGATTGCTCCTATTCGGATAATCCTTTCCACCCGGTAATCTTCTTGTCTCCAGGGCTTTTTCGAGAAGTTGCTGAAACAAGAAGTCAGAAGAAATCATAAAAATCCAGAAGCTGATTTTTACTTTGATTGCTATAGCAACAAAGTTTAAGTATTAAAGCAGCTGATTGCGCGGCTTTTCCGGTGAAAGCTCCTTTACATCCACTCCGAGCCAATTAGCGAATTCTTGATTGGATGGATAGCTTCCCACTTTCTCAACTTTCCCGTCGACCATGACAAGCGGCAGGGCTTCCGTCCCTTTTTCATGCAAGCAGCGATTGACTTCTAGATTCTCTACAAAGGCTGAGGGATCATTCCCTAGATTGTAACGGTCGATCGAAAAGCCTTTTTTCTCCAGAAGAAAAATCGTTGATGCAACTCTGGTTAACTCAGGATCCACACTCGGACCACACACTCCGGTTGGACAGCACATAGCTGGATCAAAAATCTTAATGGTTTTCATTCGATTATCCTCCTTAAAGATAAATCAAGATAAAAGCCAAGAGTTCATCCCCTTGGCTGCTCATTTTAATTCTGGCTGTTCGATTGACTGCTGCTATTCGGATAAGCCTTATACTCGCATTACTTGGGTTTAGATTCTTTTCGAAATCTTCCTTATTCCAATTAATCCGATCGGGCGTGAAAGCTACAGTTTACGAAATGAGCCTCATTATTTCCCAGTCTCAGCAAAAGTTTTGATACGATCGCTGATTTGGTCGCGTACTCGCTGGAATACAGCCCACTTTTCTTCTTCCGTTCCCTCAGCCTTTGCCGGATCATCAAAACCCCAGTGCTCGCGTCTTACGTGTGGCGGTGTCACTGGGCAATGCTCATCGGCATGGCCGCAAAGTGTGACAACAAGGTCAGAATTGTTCAGGATTTCAGGGTCAATTACATCAGATGTATGACTGGTAATATCAATTCCCACTTCGTTCATAGCCTTGATTGCGTTAGGGTTCAAACCGTGCGCTTCAAGACCGGCGCTCTTCACTTCCCACTCATCGCCTAAGTGTTTTTTCGCCCACCCTTCAGCCATTTGGCTTCTGCATGAATTTCCAGTACATAAGAAGTAGATTGTTTTTTTATTTGTCATTTAGATTAGCTCCCTTATTAGATAATTAACAACCAAATATATAGACCTACTAAAGTGATGAACAGTGTAGGAATGGTTAAAATGATTCCAGTTTTAAAATAGGTGCCCCAGGAGATTTTGACGCCTTTCAATGAAAGGACGTGCAGCCACAGTAATGTTGCGAGTGAACCGATTGGGGTGATTTTCGGTCCTAAATCTGATCCAATGATATTCGCATAAATCAGCGCTTCGCGGGTAACCCCGGTCGTGTTCGTATCCGCAATTGCCAATGCATCGATCATGACGGTTGGCATATTGTTCATGACTGAAGATAAAATCGCCGCGATAAATCCCATTCCAATTGTTGCCGCAAACAAGCCCTGGTCAGCGGTTAGCTGAATGACATCCGCCAAGATACTGGTCAGTCCGACATTCCGAAGACCATACACAACGACGTACATGCCAATCGAGAAAAATACGATTGCCCACGGTGCGCCTTTGATAACAGTAGAAGTATGAACGGCCGGGCTCCTTCTTGCCATCATCAGGAAGAAAATCGCTACAATTCCAGCAATGATTGAAACCGGGATGTTCAGGAATTCACTCGTAAAATACCCGACCAGCAAAATTCCAAGAACCAGCCAAGACAAACGGAACATCTTCAAATCCTTGATCGCTTCAGCCGGTTTTTTCAAATCGGACATTTCGTACTTCCTCGGAATGCTTTTACGGAAAAATAAATATAGAACCAGGATACTTGCACCCAATGAGAAGAAATTCGGCACAATCATCCTTGAAGCATATTCAACAAATCCAATATCAAAAAAGTCAGCCGATACGATATTGACAAGGTTGCTCACTACAAGTGGCAGTGAAGTCGTGTCGGCTATGAATCCACTGGCCATGATGAATGGAAAGACCATTTTTTCCTCGAATTTTAAGTTTCGCACCATCGCGAGGACGATCGGAGTTAAAATAAGTGCTGCTCCATCATTCGCAAATAATGCTGCCACGCCTGCACCTAACAGGGAAACATAGACAAACATCTTGATTCCATTTCCCTTTGCGGCTCTCGCCATATGCAGTGCGGACCATTCAAAGAATCCAATTTCGTCTAAAATAAGTGAAATGATGATAATGGCAATAAACGCAAGTGTCGCATTCCAGACGATGCCTGTTACATCGATAACATCCTGAAACGAAACTACCCCAAATAATAATGCTAAGATCGCTCCGCCAACGGCAGACCAGCCAATCCCAAGACCCTTAGGCTGCCAGATGACCAGCGTTAGCGTCACTAGAAAAATAAGTGAAGCTATGATAACCGAAAATGACAAATCGAAACACCTCCATTACTCACAAGAAATCCTTTTTCCTTGCCTTTCAAGTTCTGTTAATTTTTCTTCCTGGCTAGGCAGAGCGTTCAAGAGCATTTGGACAAACTCAACATGCTCATACTGCTGGTTAAGCGAGTAAAAAATCCACTGTCCCCTTCTGCTCTCCTTCACCAGTCCGGCATCCTTCAATTTTCGGATATGCTGGCTGATCGCAGGCTGACTCGTGTCAAACATTGCCACGAATTCACACACACAGCAATCCTGTTCAGCTAAAATCCGCATCATTGTTAAGCGAGTCTTGTCACCGAGCAGCTTCAAAACAGCAGCAGCCTGTTCAATTTCAATGCTTTGTTTGATTATCATACTCTACCTCCAATCACGGTATTATCATATAATAATCTGCTTATGTGTTCAAGGGATATAATTATTAAGTTATTGTAAATAAAGATACGCTTATGATATACAAAAGTATCTGACTTTACTAAATTCTGCTTCTTCAAAGATTTTGGCATTACTAATGAAGCTGTTTTTAGAAATTAGTGAAATGGCAAAACAAAAAAGCATTGAAAAAGAACATGGTTACAATCCATGTCCTTTGTCCAGTGCTCCTATACAAGAATCTTTTTTAACTCGTTCACTGTTAACAATTTCCCAGTAGAAACGACTCTTTCATCAATCACAAGTGCTGGCGTACTCATGACTTTGTATTTCATGATTTCCTTTATTTCTTCAACTTTCTCCACTTTTGCCTCTATATTTAATTCATTCAACGCTGCAATTGTGTTTTTCTCAAGCTCCTTGCATTTTTTGCATCCAGTTCCCAATACTTTAATAATCATTTTATTTCCTCCTTATACTATTGCATTGAATCCATAACCAATCAGAATAATTCCGATTGCAACAACGCCGGCAAATACTCCGATCAGCTTTGGCTTAATGACTTTCCGAAGCAGAATCATCTCGGGCAGCGATAAAGCAGTGATTGCCATCATGAAGGAGAGTGCTGTCCCTGCGGCTACTCCCTTATTCATTAACGCTTCAATGATTGGGAGTGATCCAACGGCATTAGAATACAGGGGAATTCCCAGGGCTGTTGCAACCGGAACCGCAAATATATTGCCTTCACCTGCGTATTTGACCAATAGATCCTCTGGTGCAAATCCATGAATAAACGCCCCAAGTCCAATTCCAATAAAAAGATAGATCCAGATTTTCTGTACTGTTTCAACTACATTCCAGGCTGCA
>DMSR01000041.1 GCA_003457145.1 Bacillus sp. (in: firmicutes) | reverse complement strand
GGACTGTTGGATGAAGCCGATGAACTGACAGAAAAGCAGAAGAAAATAATGGTATCTGCCATCGAGTCTTTTGCCAAAAAAGGCTACTCAGCCACCTCGACAAGTGAGATTGCAAAAAAAGCAGGGGTAGCGGAAGGAACAATCTTCCGGCATTACAAAACAAAAAAGGACCTGTTGCTTGCGATAGTTGCACCAGTAATGGCTAAGTTTGTCGCACCTTTTATCATTAAAGATCTCAATAGAGTTCTGAACTCCGAGTATGATCAGTTTGAAGATTTTCTGACCGCTATGCTCGAGAACCGTCGCGAATTTCTTGTGAAAAACCTGCCGATCCTTAAAATTCTGATACAGGAAATTCCGTTCCATCCTGAACTGAAGGAACTATTCAAGGAACATGTGGCCCTAAAGGTATATGAACGGTTTGAAAAGCTCGTTGAACATTACAAATCTAAAGGAGAAATCATTGATATTCCTGCTTACAGTGTATTTCGGATGGCGTTTTCAACTGTATTTGGCTACCTGATTGCCAGATACCTGATTATGCCAGAATCAGATTGGGATGACGAAGCAGAAACAGAGCGGACCATTCAATTCATCATGCATGGATTGGCAGGTCCAAAAAGCAGCAAAAAGTAAACCGGGCAGGTGCCCGGTTTTTGTTTTGGGAACTGGTAAAAGTCACTCATAATTTCCAGTTCGCCAATAAAACAATGGTTTTCGCCATTAAAAAGTTTTTTTCGCCAATAAAATCTTTTTTTCGCCAATAAAACCGTAGAATTCGCCAATAAATTTAATTTGAGCCGTAAAAAAAAGAAGAGGAACACCTTTACAGCGTCCTCTTCGCTATTTTCACCGCAATTGATCAAGTTTCACTCGATATAACTTGTCATCCCCTTGCCCCGGCGTGCCGCGTCCATCGGTATTATTGCTGATGAAATACGCATAATCACCTTCGATGAGTACATCACGGATGCGGCCTACTCCTTTCACCACTTCCCTGGTCGTTTTCGCCGCAGGATCGAACTCACGCAATGCATTTCCCCTTAACGTTGCTACATATAGTTTCCCATCATGAACTGCCATGCCAGAAGGCGCCCAAGTATCATCGCCTGATTGGAAAAGCGGTGTCACCATCCCTTGCTTCGTGTCACTGCCGGTAATTTCCGGCCAGCCATAATTCTTCCCCGGCTGGATGAGGTTGATTTCATCCCGAGCTGAAGGCCCATGCTCACTGGCATACGTGGTCCTGTCATTGTCCCATGCTATTCCCTGAGGGTTGCGATGGCCGTAACTGTATACATATGACTGCTCGAAAGGATTATCAGCCGGAACTGAGCCGTCCAGGTTTAAACGCAGGATTTTCCCGCCCAGGGAGTCCAGGTCCTGTGCGATTTCAGGGTTCGTTGCTGCATCACCTGTAGTGGCATACAGCTTGCCATCGGGGCCGATTTTAAGCCTGCCGCCATGATGAAAGCGTCCGCTCGGGATTTTATCAAGCAATAGTCTGCCTTCAACCCATTCGTCATTTGCCAAAGTCAGTTCAACAATCCTGTTGAATTGGCCGGAGCCATTCTCGTATGTGTAATATGCATATGCCTTGTTCGTCTGCTGAAAATCAGGAGCAAGCACAAAGCCCAAAAAGCCGGCTTCCGCAGCCTGTGACAGTCCCTTTTTCAAGGATAAGCGCTGGCGAGTCATATTCCCACCGGACACCCTGACAACCGCTCCAGGCCTTTCGCTTATAAAAAATGTATCACCCAGCTTGTTGATCGACCATGGTATATTTAAATTTTTAGCAACAGCATCAAGTTGATCGACCTGCGCAACAGCTTCCTGATCCTGTGGCTCTGCCTTATTTTCTTCAATCGGCCTCGTTTCTTCTTCCACACTTGAACAGCCAGCAAGCATAATCAACGACGCAAATATCACATATAAAAACCTTCTCATGACAGCGAACCTTCCCTTACAATTTATTCTTTTAACACTGTCAGTATAGCCATTCCTACTCCGCTTTCTTCATTAGTCAGCGTAATTTCACCGCATAATTCCTTGATTTCTTCCACAGCATTCCCCATAGCCACTGGCCTGCCGACTTGCTGCAGCATAGAGACATCATTGAAATTGTCCCCAATCGCCATCGTTTCCTCAAGGCTAATCCCGCGGGATTGGACAAATTTCCCAAGTGCGATTCCTTTTTGGGCGTCCATGCTTGTAATTTCGATATTCTCGCTCCCTGATGAACTGATTGCCAGGCCATCGATCTCCTTAAGGGCTGCATTGGCAGCATCCAGTTTTTCTGAATCAAGTGAAAAGGCCAGAAGCTTATAAATATCATATTGATCCTCTTCAAAAAGCAAGTCGTAGTGGTCAATTTTATGGATAAGTCCTTTATGTAACCTTTCCTCTGCTGCCCTTACAATTTGCTCAACCGGGACTTCTGGGTTCGCTGTTGAAAAGATGTCCGTGATAATCGAAATCGCTTTATCTTCATCTTCTGTAAAAGTTCCCTCATTCGTATATACTTCGAAGTAAACACCATTTTCGACCAGCCTTAAAGCTGCCTGCCGAGCATCCTCTTTACTTAGTGGGCTTGAAGACAAAACTTTCCCATCCTCCGAGCGAACCTCTGCCCCGTTTACACAGATTATCGGACACTTTATTCCAGCTTCTTGGAGCACGAAGATTGCTTCCTGGTAGGAACGTCCTGTCGCTATAACCACTTCCACGCCCTTTTCCTGTGCATGTAAAATTGCTTCTTTATTTTTCGCTGTGATCTCCTGTGTGGCAGTTAACAAAGTGCCATCCATATCAGTTGCTATACATTTAATCATATTTTCACCTTCTGCTAATATTTTGGGTCTTCTTATCATGATAGACGTTCAAACATTTAACTTCAAATATATGCGATAAATGTCCATTAAACTTGTTTATCCCAGATGGATAAAGGCTAAATTTAAAGAACCCATTTTTATACGTACCTTCTACGCCTGTTAAATTTTTAAATGGGTAAAGACAAAACACCTTTTTAAATATAACTCTTATATGCTATCATGTTATTACCGTGCAATCGTTTGCATTTCTATTGTGAAAAGAGGGTTCTTATGAAACATATATGGTGGAAAGAAGCAGTCGCTTATCAAGTTTATCCGAGAAGCTTCATGGATTCGAATGGAGACGGAATTGGCGATTTACAAGGAATGATATCAAAACTCGATTATTTAAAGGAATTAGGGATTGATGTCATCTGGATTTGCCCAATGTATAAATCGCCTAATGATGATAATGGATATGATATAAGTGATTATCAGGATATTATGGATGAGTTTGGCACGATGGAAGACTTCGATCAACTGCTGAAAGAAACGCATAAGCGCGGCATGAAGCTGATCATCGACCTTGTCATCAATCATACGAGCGACGAACATGCCTGGTTCCTTGAATCACGAGAGTCAAAAGACAGCCCGAAGCGGGACTGGTATATTTGGCGTGACGGCAAGGATGGTGCGGAGCCGAATAATTGGGAAAGTATCTTTGGCGGTTCTGCCTGGGAATATGACCAGGAGACTGATCAATACTTCCTGCATATTTTCTCACGAAAACAACCTGATTTAAACTGGGAAAACAGCGATGTCCGTACAGCGCTATATGATATGATCAATTGGTGGCTCGATAAAGGGATTGATGGTTTCCGTGTTGACGCAATAAGCCATATCAAAAAAGAAGACGGGCTTAAAGATATGCCGAATCCTGAAGGCCTTCAATATGTCTCTTCATTCGATAAGCATATGAATGTCGAAGGAATTCAAACCTATCTTGAGGAACTGAAGCAGGAAACCTTCTCGAAATACGACATCATGACTGTCGGCGAGGCAAATGGCGTCAGCATTGAGGAAGCAGATCTCTGGGTAGGTGAAGAAAACGGGAAATTCAATATGGTGTTCCAGTTTGAGCATCTGGATTTGTGGGATTCCGAAAAGAAGTCCCTTGACCTTGAAAAGTTAAAGAAAACTTTTACCCGCTGGCAAAAAGGGCTTGAAGGCCATGGCTGGAACGCTTTATTCATCGAAAATCACGACAAGGCCCGCATTGTCTCCACATGGGGTAATGACAAGCAATATTGGCGTGAAAGTGCAACGGCACTAGCTGCGATGTATTTCTTGATGCAAGGGACACCATTCATTTATCAAGGACAGGAAATCGGAATGACAAATGTCCAATTCCCTTCAATTGATGATTATGATGATGTAGCCATCAAGAATCTCTATAAAATCAGACGCGAGAATGGTGTACCTCATGAAGAAATCATGGATTTCATCTGGGCAACAAGCCGTGATAATTCACGTACACCGATGCAATGGTCCAGTGCGGCTAATGCTGGATTTACAACTGGCAATCCATGGCTTGGCATGAATCCAAATTATAAAAAGATCAACGTTGAGCAGCAGATTAACGATCAGGGCTCAATCCTTCATTTTTATAAAAAGATGATCGCCTTGAAGAAAGAGCAGCAAATATTCACGTATGGTACGTATGATTTGATTCTGGAAGATAACCAGCAGATTTACGCTTATACCCGGACATTGGACGAGGGAAAAGCAATTGTAATTTCCAATCTTTCCGGCGAGCCGGCAGTGTTTGAATATAATGAAGGATTCCCTCTGGACTCAAGTAAGCTTCTGCTTAGCAATCATGAAGTTGAGCAGCATGGACCTGTAACATCTTTTATTCTGAAACCTTTTGAAACAAGAGTGTACAATAAATAATTGGTAAGGGAGTGTCCGGCGACACTCTCTTTCTGTTTTTCGATATACACCCTCTTCCTTAGAGAGGAGTTTTGGTATCCGGACCAGGTAACATCAAATCGGATTCCCCCCTTTAATCACAAGGCTTCCTGGCGGCTAATAAAGACACTTTATCTAACCTCCGATTGCCTGCTTTTCCTTGAATTTTAATAAAATCGAAAATTTCCTCATAAAAAGCTTAGTTACCAGTTTAGCAACCATGGTTTAGGAGAATATAACACAGGAAGGAATTGGGGCAATAAAAAGGTTGGCAAAACAAGGATTATGCATTAAAATGNNGTATGTATATTTAAGGGTGAATTTATTTTGGAAAAACCACTTCGTAAAAAACGATCCACTGGAGATTTACTAGCATTTATCATTCCATCATTAATCGGAATATTCTTCTTTATGATGCCTATTTCTTATAAAGGAGAAATTACCATACCTATTGCAGTACTGTCGGGATTTGTCCAGGAGCTTCTTGCGGATTCCCTTCCTGCAATCATGACTGTCATCATCGTATTGACGTTAATCGGCACACTTCTGATTAAAACGGTAAGGCCTGAATTATTAAACCGCAATCTCTTCCTTAAGGCCCTATTCGATGTACCGATGGTCTGGTTCATAGCGAGAATCCTAGGTGCCGCTTTTGCGGTCATGACCTTATTCCAGTTAGGCCCCGAAGCCATTTGGTCAGAATATACTGGCGGTCTTTTGCTGAATGACCTTCTGCCAATCCTGTTCTCCGTATTCCTGTTTGCCGGACTATTTTTGCCGCTGCTGCTGAACTTCGGGCTGCTTGAGCTTTTCGGAACTTTGCTGACAAAAGTGATGCGCCCCATTTTCAAGCTCCCTGGACGCTCATCAATTGATAGCCTGGCATCCTGGCTTGGCGATGGTACCATTGGCGTGCTGCTGACAAGCAAACAGTATGAAGAAGGTTATTATACAAGCAGGGAAGCAGCAGTGATCGGAACGAACTTCTCGGTCGTTTCCATTACCTTTAGCCTCGTCGTCATTTCACAGGTCGGCCTGGCCAGTATGTTTGTACCGTTCTATCTAACCGTATTGGTTGCAGGTGTGCTGGCAGCAATCATCCTTCCGAGGATTCCGCCCCTTTCGAGAAAGCCGGATAATTACTATGTAGAAAGACCTGATGATTATTCTGAAGAGAAGATTCCTTCAGGCTACACCCCTTTTTCATGGGGAATGACTCAGGCAGTTGAAAAGGCAAGAGGCAATCGCAGCATGAAAGATTTCCTCCTCGCCGGAATTAGAAATATCCTGGATATGTGGATGGGTGTAGCCCCAATCGTCATGGCGCTTGGTACCCTCGCTCTAATCGTGGCAGAATACACTCCTGTATTCCAGTGGCTTGGAATGCCTTTCATTCCGCTGCTTGAACTGATGCAGGTTCCAGAAGCAAGAGCTGCCTCAGAAACGCTGGTCGTCGGCTTTGCTGATATGTTCCTGCCTGCTGTTATCGGTGCCGATATTGCTAGTCCGATGACAAGATTCATCATCGCAGCTGTATCAGTCACACAATTAATTTATATGTCAGAGGTTGGCGGATTGCTGCTAGGATCAAAAATTCCTGTTGGCTTTGGTGAATTGTTTATCATTTTCCTTCAGCGAACACTTGTTACTCTGCCAATCATCGTGCTAATTGCACATATGATTTTTTGATTAGGTAAAAATGAAGGAGCTCCTGATACAGGGGCTCCATTTTTAATGTACTTATAGGTAATTAACACTGGAACGAGCGAATCTCCCTCAAGTCGATTCCAAAATATACCCAACCATAACGACGTCTCCATCGATAGCCTGCTACTGAATTCCTGCCAACGAATATCGGATAGAACCAGAAGCTTCTTCCATTGTTCAGCCATATATACGTAAAGCGGAACATACATCTCCTGATTCCCCCTGGATCAACAGCAAACGTGGATGCTTGAGTTTCTTGAGGGGTATATGCTGGTGGCGGTGTTGTTGGCGCTCCGCCTCCTTGCTGCCCTCCACCTGGGAATCCGCCACCCTGGCCTGGGAATCCGCCTCCTTGACCTGGAAATCCTCCTCCCGGTATTCCACCGCCCTGGCCCGGGAACCCGCCGCCTGGGATTCCTCCACCCTGGCCCGGAAACCCGCCGCCTGACCCCGGGAATCCCCCTGGGAATGTTCGATAATCATAGCCCGGATAGAAATCTGTTTCATAGGAATCATCATCTTGATAGGATCCATATGGGTAAAAGTTGTTGTAGTACAAACTCATATCCCCTCTCTAGGTTGTTTTCCATCTACTGTATGCAGAAGGCCTATTTTTTGTGATATATAACTATACTTGGAGACTTGTGATCTCTTCTTGTATCTTATCTGCAAGGGCTTCTACCTTTGAAAAGTCCATCGCCTCAATGTAAATTTCCTCTAGTTCATCATGCAGATCTTTCGCCTTGGCTACTGAAGCAATCGCCTCGTTCATC
>DMSR01000107.1 GCA_003457145.1 Bacillus sp. (in: firmicutes) | reverse complement strand
TGCTTTTCGAAGAGAACGCAACAAAGTTCACGAAAAGAGCCTTCATCAATGTTCTCCCTCCTACTTTCACATATCTTCCTGCCTCTCTTGAAAGAACGGTTGTTCTAAAAAAGTCTTATTCTTTTAGATATTCACTAGTATCAAACTATTAGCTTTCAGAAAGAAAAATTTGGTATGATAAAAATGGAAAAAGGAAAAGGAGGAAGTCATCTATGTATGATGTAGCCATTATCGGTGCTGGTCCGGCTGGCGGAAGTGCGGCGATTTTCACAGCTAAGGCAGGAAAAAAAACAGTGATGCTTGACAGCAATAAAAGTATCACTAAACGTGCTTGGATGGAAAACCATTATGGAGTACAAGAAATTGCGGGTCCTGATCTAGTTGAAACAGGGATTGCCCAGGCGAAAAAGTTTGGTGCAGAGTTGGTTGAAACGACTGTTACAGCGCTGAGCAAAACGGAACAAGGTTTTAAGATTCAAACAGAAAATGGCGAATTCGAAGCAAAACATGTCATTCTTGCTACTGGCATGATGACTGATCTTGCAGAGGCTTCGGGTCTTGATACCAAGGATGGTACAGAACCAAGAATCAAGACGATCTTTGACGTAGATGGTGCCGGAAAGACAAATCTAGAAGGCGTATGGGCTGCAGGAACTTGCGCAGGGGTCAGCATGCATACAATCATCACTGCAGGTGATGGCGCAAAAGTAGCGATCAATGTTATCAGTGAGTTGAATGGTGAACGATATGTTGACCACGATGTCTTAAAAGCATAGTCACCATTAAGCCTTGCAGGGACAATCCCTGCAAGGCTATTTAAATAGTAAGGCTATAAAAAGTTTTAGTCATTAAAATTGAACTGCTCCTCGATCTTTCCATCCTCATCATGGATATAAGCCATCGTCCCTGCCTCTTCGGCCATTCGTTTCGCTTCCTCTACAGCTTCGGACTTTGAGCCACTTGTAAATTCAGGGTTGTCCTGGCCTTCTTTTTTGACAGCCCAGCCTTCTTCATCGTGAGGAACGGCGTGAAATCTGGCTTCATCCGTTCCGGCACGATCCTTGAAATACTCTTCTTGATTCATTCCACTGTTTTTGTTCTTTTCATTCTGTGACATCATAAATCCCTCGCTTTGTTTTGGATTTTTTTTCACCTTGGACAGGTATTTGATTTTACCCGATTAAAAAAATTTGAAAACATGAATAATCATGAAGACTATCCGTAAAAATCCAGTATTTTATCGTCATATTGTTACAGCTTTGTGAACTCGGTATATGGTTAGCAGCAGGGAAAATAATAAAGGCAGAACTGTAGAGATGAGGGGTAATATGCCGAAAAGAATGAATTTGCTGATGTTCAGCGGGGAGTATGACAAAGCGATGGGCGGACTGATCCTGGCGAATACAGCACGGGAAATTGATGTCGAGGTCACGATGTTCTGCGCGTTTTGGGGGCTTTTGATGCTGAGGGATCCAGAAAAGGTAGAAATGGAAGGCAAGACGCTTTATGAAAAGATGTTCAGTATGATGACTCCGAAGGGAGTAGAGGAGCTGCCTCTGTCAAAAATGAATTTTGCAGGGATAGGAAAAATGATGATGAATGAAATGATGGAGGATGATGATGCTCCACCGTTGATTGCCTTTTTAAAGGGAGCCAGAAAAAAGAAAGTTAAATTCTACGCGTGCAAGCTATCAGTAGAAATCCTTGGGTTCAAGCCCGAAGAATTTTATCCAGAGGTTGAAATTGTTGATGCAAAGACATATTTACAAGACGCCCTGGAGTCTGATATTCAATTATTTATATAATTTCAATTTAGCGAGCAATATGACAGTGAGAAATAAAGGCTCTGCCTAAGAGTCACTCCACCTTACCCAGTAAGGTGTTTTTTTATGTGTCAATTTTGTGACAGCTTTCTGTGCGAATGCCCATTAGTGCGGGATTTACATACTCTGTATAAGCGATGCTTCAAAAGGAGGTACTTCGATGCTCCATGTCAAAATAGGCAATAAAACACTTAAATATTCGTGGGATCTAGAAAGCTATTTCAATGAATTCAGGAAAGAAATCATTGGCATTGATACTTATATTCCCACGCCTCTCGGAATGAAAAAAATAGTTTATGCTGACTGGACGGCAAGCGGCCGGCTATATAACAGGATCGAACAGAAAATGACTGATGAGATTGGTCCATACGTAGCCAACACGCATACAGATGCCAATTACACTAGTTCCTTTATCACCGACTGTTACCGGGAAGCTAAGAAAATCATAAAAAAGCATGTGAATGCAGGATTGAATGATGTCCTGATTGTCGATGGCTCGGGAATGACTTCAGTCGTAAATAAATTCCAGAGAATATTGGGCTTGCGTGTTCCTGAAAACCTCAAAAAATTGCACCAAGAAGAAAGGCCAGTTGTTTTTATCACCCATATGGAGCACCATTCCAATCAACTGCCATGGCTCGAGTGTAACTGTGATGTGGTGGTGCTGGAACCAGGGTCTGATGGACATATAAACCTGAAACACCTGGAAGAAATGTTAAAAAAATACCAGGATAGAAAGTTGAAAATCGGTGCATTTACAGCATGTTCGAATGTAACCGGAATCCAGACTCCTTACCACAAGATGGCAGCGATCATGCATAAATATGACGGTGTTTGCTTTGTCGATTTTGCTGCATCAGCGCCTTATGTGAAAATCGATATGCATCCTATTGAACCGGAGGAAAGGCTGGATGCTGTTTACTTTTCGCCTCATAAATTCCTGGGTGGCCCAGGGTCATCTGGTGTGTTGATTTTCGATTCAGCTTTATATAAAAGCAAGGTTCCTGACAACCCGGGAGGCGGGACGGTTACTTGGACAAATCCGTGGGGAGGACATAAGTATGCATCCGGGATAGAAGAACGCGAGGATGGCGGGACTCCGGGTTTTTTACAGACAATTCGTGCTTCAATGGCTATAAGGCTGAAGGAGAAAATGGGAGAGGAGAAAATGCTCCTCAGGGAAAAGGAACAGCTTGCAATCCTGTTCGATGGCCTCGAAAGAATTCCGAATTTAAAAATTCTCGACGGTCAGATTAAAGAGCGCTTAGGGATTATTTCTTTTTTTATAAAAGGAATGCACTACAACCTGATTGTCAAATTACTAAATGATAGATTTGGAATCCAGGCAAGAGGCGGCTGTTCCTGTGCGGGTACCTATGGGCACTATTTGATGGGGATCAGCGAGTCGCACTCCAAGGAGATCACTGACTACATTGATAAAGGGGATTTATCGGTAAAACCCGGATGGGTCAGAATTTCGATTCATCCAACAATGACAAATGATGAGCTATACAGAATAATCAATGCGATTGAGTCCATCGCGCAAAGGAAACAACTTTGGAAAAGGGATTACACTTATGATAAACGGACGAATTCCTTTCAGCATTTCAGGGAGAAACGAAGGGACATTGGCGAGGTCTTTAAATTTTAGGATTCTTGCTTTGGCCAATCGCCTGGAGGATGGATCCAATCGCCTGGATCCAGCTTCCGGCAGTATTGATCTGCAGTCCGCAGCCGCCTCGGAGATTGATGATTCCAGCAATCGCCTGCATCGAGTTGCCGATTACCTGAAGTGAATTTCCATAGATGTTATATATGAGTCCAAATGAAGATGCTTCTCCAAAAGCTTCAGCCAGTGCTGTGCTTCCGCCTGCGGCCTGAAGCAGATTACCTTTGATGTCTAATTCTTGTTTTGTGAATTCATTAAGATCCAATAAGATACCAGCAACGATTATAAGATTCCCTATAGCCTGTGTATCGTTTCCTATTTTCCCAAGCGTAAGGGTTTCTTCACTATCTGCAATCAAGGAATTACCGGTTGCCTGCATGACATTTCCCCAAAGATTAAAATTATTAAGCTGCTCATCACTAAAAATCGTCAATGGGGTGCTGCCAATTGCAGAAAGTGTTGTTCCTGCCGCCTGGGCCCACGAGCCAAATATCACTTTCCGTTCATCTTCCATAACAATATCGCCGTCCTTTGATCTCCCCTTATTCATCTTATAGAAAATTGGCTGTTTTCGTTATTAAATCTGGTGTAGGTCATTATTCGAAGTTTTGAAAGTGAACGGAGGGTAAATAAAAAATAATTCCGTTATAGCCCAAGCCTTCGCAAAATATGATGTAGTAACACAATGCTGTTTTCATTCGGAAAAACAACAATCAATGCAAAAAAGCGTTTAATAAGGATCCTGCTGGATTCATTAATGAGTCAGAAACTCCGAAGCAACAAAGCTTCTGAAATGAGCCTAATAAAATGGTGGAGGTTGTGCCATGGTAGTTAAGCATACAGATGCAGACATCGCTTTGTTAGCGCGTCTGTTAAGAGCCGAAGCGGAAGGTGAAGGCCAACAGGGAATGCTGATGGTTGGAAATGTAGGAATAAACCGGATCAGATCCAATTGCTCTGATTTTAAAAATCTCCGTACAATTCCGGAAATGATTTATCAGGAGCATGCATTTGAAGCGGTTCAGAAAGGGTACTTCTATCAGCGTGCAAGAGAAATAGATAAGAGGCTGGCAAGGAGGGCTGTAAAAGGGGAGCGGTTATGGCCAGCGAAATACAGTTTATGGTATTTCAGGCCGCCAGGAGACTGTCCGCCCACCTGGTATAATCAGCCACATGCCGGCCGTTACAAGCTTCATTGTTTTTATGAGCCGACAGGCGAGGAATGTGAAAATATTTATAACACATTTTAAGTTCAAGCGAACGGGCTGCCACTCATGGCGAGTTCGTTTTTTTTTGTCGTTTGGACATTTTTCCCCTAAGTTAATTAGATGAAAAATGACAGTGAAGATTCACAAATTTAATTATTGACTAACATACCACAATAAATTAAAGTTAAATAGGTTAATAGTTAAACAATTGAACAGTTAAATAGAAGAATAAATTTTTCGTGAGGTGAATAGATACATATGTGTGAAAAATCGATCAAGGATTTGGTAGATCATTATATCAATGTGAGCTTTTCTGTGAATAAAATTGCCGAGTCACTGATCAAGGAGCAGATTGGTTCAGATTTGACGACTGATCAGCACTACACGCTGAGATATATAAATAAGGTTGGCACTTGTACCTCTTCAGAGCTTGCAGAGGTATTTGATGTTAAGAAAAGTGCCATCACAGCAATCATAAACAGATTGTGGGAAAAGGGGCTGATCCAGCGCACACGCGACGAAAATGACCGGCGGGTGGTTTACCTGACGCTGACAGCGAAAGGGGATGAACTGTTTTTTAAAACAGAAGAAAGAATCCACGCGCTGGTAGAATCCTTTATAACACAATTTGACCAAAGTGAAATAACACAGTTCTTAAAGACCTTTGAAAAGCTGAACGACATTTTATCAGAAAGAAAGAGTAGGGTGGAATAATCGTGAATGTCATAATTAAACAAAAATGGTTTGTCATCATTGCCTGGATTATTGTTGCTGCCGGACTTTTCATGGCTGCGCCAAATATTGCAGAACTGGTCCGTGAAAAAGGCCAAATTACCGTTCCAGATGAATATTCCTCGACATTGGCAGGGGAAATCATGGAGGATGTCAGGGAACAGGAGGGCCGCGGGAATGAAACGCAGGTGGCGCTTGTTTTCCATAATGAAAAGAAACTGACGCAGGATGAAATAAACGAAGCTGAAAAAGCGATTCGTGAACTGGAAAAAAATAGTGAAGAGTTAGGAATCATGAACATCCTGACTCATTTTAATGAAGAGAGCTTGAAAAATCAGTTGGTTTCGGAGGATGGCAAGGCGATTTTAACGTCGGTTACAGTAAACTGGATGGACCGTGAACCAAGTGAGCTTAGTTCTCTTTTATATGAAACGATCGAGGGTGTTAAAGTTGATCACTATTATACGAGCCAGTGGCTGATCAATGAAGACTTGATGACTAGTTCTGAGGAAGGTCTGAAGAAGACGGAAGGCATTACAGTCATCTTTATCCTTGTCGTACTGCTTCTTGTTTTCAGGTCGGTTGTTGCGCCTGTCATCCCGTTGCTGACGGTAGGCTTCTCATACCTGGTATCACAGTCGATTGTAGCGATGCTCGTAGATAAATTCGACTTCCCGCTGTCCAATTACACACAAATCTTTCTCGTTGCTGTCCTGTTTGGCATAGGTACAGATTATTGTATTCTGCTGCTCAGCCGCTTCAAGGAAGAACTAGCGCAAAATGAAAGTGTCGCCTCAGCAATCATCGAAACTTACAGGAACGCTGGCAGGACCGTGTTTTTCAGCGGTGTTGCTGTCATGATCGGATTTGCAGCAATCGGATTTTCACAGTTCATTCTCTATCAATCTGCGGCAGCCGTAGCGATTGGGGTTGCAATCCTTCTGATAGGCCTGTTCACAATCGTCCCGTTTTTCATGGCTTTGTTAGGGCAAAAGATTTTCTGGCCTTCAAAAAGCAGTGCGGAGCATGGAGAAAGCAAGCTATGGGGGACTGTCGGAGCATTCTCATTGGCACGTCCATTCACTTCTTTGTTAATCGTCGCAGTCATTTGTGTCCCGTTTCTTATTGCCTATGATGGGAAGCTAAGCTATAACTCATTGGATGAAATCAGTGGCGACGTGAACTCGATCAACGCCTTCAATGCGATTTCAGATAGCTTCGGGCCTGGCGAAACGATGGGAACCCAGATTATCATCAGAAATGATGAAAAAATGGATTCCGCTGATTACATTGAACTTGCAGAGAATATCAGCCAGGAATTGGAAAAGGTTGATTTAGTGGATAAGGTACGTTCTGTTACAAGGCCAACTGGGGAACCAATCGAAGACTTTTTCGTTTCAAAACAGGCTGAGACCCTTGAGTCCGGATTAGGTGAAGGTAAAGATGGGCTCAATAAAATCAGCGAAGGCCTACAGGAAGCAGAAAGTGAGCTTGCTAAATCGGAGCCTGAATTATCAGGTGCAGCGGATGGCATCAATGCCCTTATTAATGGAACAAGTGAGATCAAGAATGGCTTGGGAGAAATACAAACGAACCTTGCTAAAATTGAAAATGGCATTCGCCAGGGATCTGCTGGTTCCGATCAATTGAAGGCTGGTTTGGCCGAAGCCAAAGCTGGAGCAGAAGAGTTGCTTGCAGGCTATAAACAGCTGCAAGCAGGGTATGAAAAGGCTCAGGCGAATTTAGCCAAGCTTGATGCTGGATACAAAGAGGCTGGGAGAGGTATTGAACAGCTTTCAGGCGGGATTGCCCAAACAAACGACAGTTTGTTTGCTTATCTCGAGGGTCGGGATGCAAGCTTAAAAGCCGATCAGAATTATTTACTGCTTAAAGGGACACTTGCAGAATTGCAAAAGCAATTAGCTCAGGCATCAGCAGGCGTTAAGCAATTAAATGAAGGTCTGACACAAATTAACGGTGGATTGGCATCTGCTAATGATCATTTTTCAAAAGCCCTCGCAGGACAGGAGAAGTTTGGCCCTGGGCTACAGCAATTAATTGACGGAATTGAACAGCAGCAGGCCGGATTGGATTTGCTTGCTAACGGCCAGGGACAGATTGTTGACAACTTCCCGAAATTGACGAATGGTTTAACAGGAATCAACGATGGCCAGCAGCAGCTACTGGCCGGATTCGGCGGGCTCGGCGGGCAGTTGAGCCAGCTTACTGATGGACTTAGCCAAAGTGCTGATGGGTTGAATCAAGTTTCTGAAGGGCTTGGTTCCGCACAGGAATACCTTGCAGGATTATCAGCTTCAAATTCTAAAGGCTTCTACCTGCCAGTAGATGTCCTTGATAATGAGGAGTTTGTCCAGGTGTTTGATGTCTATATGTCAGAGGACCGCAAAGTCATGACTATGGATGTCATTTTTGAGGCGAATCCGTATTCAAATGAAGCCATCGCTCAAATTGATGAGATTAAAAATGCAGTAGACCGAAAAACAAAAGGCACGAAGCTGGAGAATGCAGAGGTTGCCATTGGCGGGATCACGAGTACAAATGCTGACCTTGATACGATGTCCGGCCAGGATTATTCAAGAACAGTCATTTTGATGCTCCTTGGAATCGGCATTATCCTTGTGTTTTTATTCCGCTCGATCATCATGCCAGTCTACATCATTGGCTCATTGATTTTAACGTATTATACATCTATGGCAATCAATGAAGTGATTTTCGTGAATATCCTAGGATACTCAGGGATCAGCTGGGCCGTTCCGTTCTTTGCCTTTGTTATCCTTGTAGCCCTTGGTGTCGACTATAGTATTTTCCTGATGGACCGATTCAATGAATACAAGGAGCTTTCAGTAGCAGATGCAATGCTTCTCTCGATGAGGAAGATGGGAACGGTCATCATTTCTGCTGCAATCATCCTTGGCGGTACATTTGCGGCGATGATGCCTTCGGGAATGCTGTCGCTTCTCCAAATCGCATCGATCCTACTTGTTGGTCTATTCCTGTATGCGTTTGTCATGCTGCCGCTGTTCATTCCAGTAATGGTCAAGAATTTCGGCCAGGCAAATTGGTGGCCGTTTAAGAGAACGGCGGATTAAAAGAGAAAGAGGCTGTCCAATAGGGCAGCCTCTTTCTTCATATACCTTAAATTGACGGAATGAG
>DMSR01000021.1:6992-7259 GCA_003457145.1 Bacillus sp. (in: firmicutes) | reverse complement strand
TGGCAAGCACTTTATTGCCTCTGGTAAATTGGCGCCGTCAATGACTGTTTTCTCTTTTGAAAAAGCATTCAAAGCTATTGATAATAAAGAATTTGCCGGAGAGCGTAATGGTATTCCGATCATCAAGTATGAATCCGTTATGGAAAGAGAAGTTAACCCCGAAAATGCTTTGGGGCCGCTTCACACTCAATTTGATGAAAAAGGATTAGCCTACACAACGATGTTCATTTCCTCTGAAATCGTGAAATGGGATCCAAAAACTGGGGA
>DMSR01000021.1:0-6950 GCA_003457145.1 Bacillus sp. (in: firmicutes) | reverse complement strand
ATGCAGCTGATTGACCTTAGGGGCGATAAAATGGAAGTGATTCAATCTGCACCGGTTAACCCGGAGCCGCACTATGCACAAATGATCAAGGCAGATAAAATCAAGACAATTACTGTCTACCCTAAGGATGAAAAGAACCCTGATGCTGTATACAGCCAGGATGAAACAAGAATTGAACGAAAAGGTAATGAGGTCCATGTATACGGTATTGCCATGCGCTCAAAATTCCTCTTTGACGCAAAAGCGAAACGCCCAGACCAGATTGAAGTCAATAAAGGGGATAAAGTCTTCATCCACTTGACAAATATCGACTTTGACCAGGATATCACCCATGGATTTGCCATAAACGGTTACGATTTAAATATTGAAGTACAGCCTGGCCAAACAAACACCGTGGAGTTCACGGCAGATAAAGCAGGGACTTTCCCGATTTACTGCACGAACTTCTGCTCAGCTTTGCATCAGGAAATGACAGGGTACTTCCTAGTAAAACCGTAATTTAACCATATACCAAAAGAGTGAAGGGTATCATCATGATGTTGGTACCCTCCCTCCTGTTAAAAGGTGCCGGAAAGTAACGGAAAGGCGTGATTACTATGGCGAAAAAACGATTTTCACTTTTATCATCCGGACTGATTGTACTAGCTGCTGCATTAATTGTTACCTCTTTATTTTTCCCTTGGTGGGGGATGGAATTTTATGCTCCCCAGTACCCTGAAGGGCTGAACATCATTGTATACCCTGACAAGCTCGAGGGAGAAATTGATATCGTGAATGGGCTTAACCACTATATTGGGATGAAGGAATTCAGTGAAGAAAATTTTCAAGAACTTACCTATCTCAAATACTTAATCGGCGGATTGGCTGCTCTTACTCTCCTTATTGCCATCTTAAGGAGAAAAAGCCTTCTTTATTTTTTGATTGGGATTTTTTCAATTGGCGGTATGCTCGGTGTTTGGGACTTACGCCGCTGGCTCCATGACTTCGGAACAAATTTAGACCCGATGGCGCCTATTAAAGTCGACCCATTTGTCCCGCCCATTCTTGGTGAGAATACCCTGGCAAACTTCATTACGAACAGCTACCTTGGAACGGGTTCTTACCTAGTGATCGCAGCATTCATCCTGCTTCTCATTCCAATTTGGAAGGATCGTTGACCATGAAAACATTCCTTTGGCTGCTTTTGCTCTTTTCCGTTTTCACTCTGCCGGAAAAGGGGATGGCAGCAGACAACCTGCAGGCCGTCATTGACTCAGCCAAGGACGGAGCAATCATTGAGCTTAAAGGCAAAACTTATACCGGAAACATCGTGATTGATAAGCCGCTGAAGCTCTCTGGCAAAAAAGGGACAGTCATCGAAGGGGATGGCAAAGGCAATGTCATTTCCATCCGTGCAGCGGGAGTTACAGTTTCTAATCTTGATGTCAAAAAAAGCGGAATGGATCGTAACAGTCCTGAAGAGTATGCAGCAATTAAGGTCTACTCAGATGGTAACCTCCTTTCCAATATCGGGATTGAAGATTCTTTCCACGGAGTTTATCTAAGCAAAGCACATCATAATACAATTGAGGATGTACGAATCCGGGGTGCAGGCAAAGGCGAAATTGCCGCGCAGGGTAACGGGCTGCATATTTATTATTCAAATGACAATCTATTGAAAAATAATAGTATCGAAGGAACGAGAGATGGGATGTTCTTCGATTATGCAAATGATAATAAGGCATTAAATAACGAAATTACAAAAACGCGTTACGGTCTGCATTATATGTATTCAGACCGCAACGAATTCGAAAACAACATATTCACCTTTAATACAGGAGGGGCAGCGATCATGCACTCCAACCAATTAAAGCTGAAGAATAATCAATTTATTTTTAACTACGGGCACCGGTCCTTCGGTTTGCTGATCTTATCAGCTAACGAAAATTACATTGAGAACAATACTTTCTACATGAACCAGAGAGGGTTATATATAGATCAATCAACCGACAACATGATCCGCGCTAACCACATTTTTCAAAACCAGATAGGTATAGAGCTTTGGGCAAGCTCAAACGAGCAGGTTTTCACCGAGAATTCAATTGAAGAAAATCAAATTCCGGCGGTCGCGCTAGGCGGGTCAGGTCGGAACAGCTGGAGTAACAATGGGACCGGCAACTATTGGAACGCCTCATTCCCTTTACTCGATCTTGATCAAGACGGGGTTGGAGACAGCTCAGCCGTATATAAATCCTCACTCTATGAACTGATTGAGGACCAGGAGCTGGTCTATCTGTTCCTTAAGAGCCCAGCGATTCAAATCTATGAAAAAATGAACCAGCTGCTAAATAACGAAAAAGTAATGTTTGAGGATGAGCATCCGTTGATCGCAAAGGGGCACCAGAAGGTCAATCTGCCTGTCATTGGCATAATAGCCATCATCATTACGGCAATCCTCGTAAAAAGGAGACATTTGCTATGTATTACATTTGGAAGGAATGGAAGGAAAATATAAGAGGCAAAGGGCTTTGGCTCGCTATCGGCACAGTTATTCTTGTGTCCGTCCTGATGCTAGTGAAATCGTCCACTCTTCCCTATGATCAAGGATTTTATATCCTGCTCATTAATTTATTCGATACCTTGATTTATTTTATCCCGATCCTATTCCTGTTTATGGGCGCCTTCTCCGTTTTCCAGGAAAAAGAGCAAAAAACACTGATTATGCTTTTGACTAGGAACGATAGCTTTATGACATTCCTGGTTAAAAAAAGCCTTGGCATGTATGCGGTCCTGATTGGCCCAGTGCTAGTCTGGTTCTTCTTGTATCTCTTGCCGCTAAAACTATATTTCCAGACCGACATAGGAAAGTATTCGGTATTCACCCTGGCAATCTCGGTCCTGATGATCATTTTCATACAGTTGGGCGCGCTAATCGGAAGCATAAGCAGATCAAGAATGCAGATCGCCGGAACGGCTGTCATCATCTGGTTTTACTTCTTTTTCCTGCATGATTTTGCCTTACTTTCATTCATGCAGGATGTAACCCATGAAAATGTAAAACTATTTTCAGCTGCCTACTTCATTAATCCAATCCACGCGGCGAGGATGTATGTGGAAACAGGATTGGGGTGCTACTCATTTGGACATATGTCGAGACTATTGAAATCCTTCATGTGGCTTCAGCCAGGAATCTTTCTCGGAGCGAGCCTGTCATTCTGGGTGATTGCCTCGTTTATCTGTTCTGTACTGCTCCATCGCAAGGAGGGATTTGAATGATCATTATTGAAGGCCTTACTCAATCCTATGGCAATAAAGTAATTTTAAATGATATCAGTCTATCAATTGAAAAAAACGAGGTTTGTGCGCTCGTAGGCAGGAATGGTGCTGGGAAATCCACTTTCATTCACAGTTTGCTCGGACTCATTCCGATCAGGAAAGGGGAAATCCTCGTTAATGGCAGGATACGGAAAAATAACAAGCGGTGGAAAAACGAAATTGCTTATTTGCCCGAAAAATTCATGTTATATCCATCCTTAACTGGATTTGAAAATATCATTTTCTTTGCACAGGCTGGGACAGGAAAGGCTGACCTTGAGAAAGCCGAAAACACTTTAAGGTCAGTAGGGCTATGGGAAGACCAAAACAGGAGGATTAAGGATTATTCCAAGGGAATGCTGCAAAGGCTTGGTCTTGCCATCACCCTCTACCAGGATTCCGACATTTTAATTTTAGATGAACCGACGAGTGGGATTGACCCGATGGGACGGAAGGAAATTTTAGAAGTACTTCGATCTTTATCAGGCAAAACAATTTTACTATCATCTCACCACTTAGATGAAATAAAACAGATTTGTACCCATGTAGCCTTTTTAAACGAGGGAAAGATGACGAAATACACAGTTGAAGATTTTTTAAAAATCCAGGACTTGGAGGGAATCAAAAAATGAAAAAAGTTCTCTTGTCTTCATTAATATTATTAGTTCTTCTTTTTACAGGCTGCAGTCAGGAGCCAGATTGGAAGGTGGAAGTGACTTCAGAACCGGTATTTGCCAAAGGAAATGAATCAGAATTTGAAATTGCGGTTACACAGGACGGCAAGGCTGTCACAGGTCTTGATATATCAGCCGCCTTTGCAATGACTAGCATGGACCATGGTGCTGTCAATGTTGACTTGAAGGAAGTTGGCGATGGCGTTTACTCTGGCAGCGGTAACTTTTCGATGGCAGGGGAATGGGAAGCTTCGTTCACTGTAGAAAAAGACGGAATAACCCAGGAAAAATTTGCGGATATAAAAGTAAAGAAAGTGGAGGGCGTGGCCTCCATCAACGGGGAATGGATTACTACTGAAGATTTGGAGTTTTATCAATTTATTAATAAGCTTCACATTGAAATCAATCGTGAAACGGACAAAAAGAAATACACCGGCGAAAAGCTTGATGAAGCGATGGCCTATTGGGATAAGCAGGAAAAGCTGAATGAGGACAGAAATCAGCTCTTGACCCAAATCATCCGGCTAAGAGCAATGGCCATGCTTGGACAAGAGAAGGGCCACAATGCTACCGAACAGGAGGTCAAAGCAGCAATAGAAAATGTCCGTAAGCAATACAACGATTCTGACGCAGCTAAGAAGTTGATATCAGAATTTGGCGAAGATAAGTTCTGGGGCATCCAAAAGCAGCAGTATGAACGTATCGTACTCACACAAAAGGTTCAGAATGATTTAATCCAAAAAGTGAAAAAGGAAAATCCAAAAGCAGGAGATCAAGAAGTCCAATTCACCGCCGAAAAGGAATATGAAGAGCTGTTAGTAAGCCAANNTATGTAAAGCCCCAGATTTGGGGCTTTTTTTAACAGATGCGGGAAGCTGCTGTCGCTTTTTATACAAATTTGCAGACAATTACACCCTATACAAAAAATACTTTTCACTTTAAACTTTAGGTGAGTGATTACTCACTTTTTTTAAAAAAAGGACGGTGTACCTCATATGATTATTTCGGTCCAAAATGTATCCAAGCGATTTGGCAAACAGCCGGTTTTAGAAAATATCAATTTAGAGATTCAAAAGGGTGAAATCTTTGGGCTGCTTGGCCCTTCTGGTGCAGGCAAAACGACACTTGTAAAGCAGCTGGTCGGTCTTGAACTGCCATCTGAAGGAGAAAACTTCCTTTTCGGCAAAAAAATGCCCTCGCTCCAGCTGATTGAAAAAATTGGCTATATGGCTCAATCTGACGCACTCTACACGGAGTTATCTGCCAGGGAAAATCTTGAGTTCTTTGCTTCGTTATTTGGACTAAAGGGAGCCCAACGGAAAAAGCGGATTTTAGAGGTTATGGAATTAGTCGATTTATCAGAACATCTAAATAAACTGGTAACCAATTATTCTGGCGGAATGAAACGGCGTCTGTCGCTTGCGGCGGCAATGCTGCATGAACCGGATCTGCTCATACTGGATGAACCGACCGTCGGGATTGACCCAGTGCTCCGCCAAAGCATTTGGGCAGGTTTCTATGATTTAAAAGCTAAAGGTAAAACGTTAATTGTCACGACACATGTAATGGATGAAGCAGAGAAATGCGATCGGCTTGGACTTATACGGGATGGCAGGTTAATTGCAGTCGGCACCCCGGAGGAATTGAAAGCAAGTACCGGTTCTGCAAGTGTAGAGGCTGCCTTTTTAGCTTTTGGAGGTGTAAAGCATGAGAATTAGAGCTTTAGTGATCCGGATCGTCCGGCAATTCCTAAGGGATAAAAGGACGCTTGCGATGATGCTTGTTGCCCCTCTTCTGATTCTTACGATGCTTCACCTAGTATTTAATGGGGAAAATTACATTCCTAAGGTTGGGCTTGTAAATGTTCCCGCCCCTCTTAAGGAGAAACTGGATTTAAAGGACGCAGTAATAATAGAGTACGATTCTGAAAAGTTAGCTGCGGCAGACACCAGAGACTATGTAATAGACGGTTATATCCTTTTCGAGGGACCTAGTCTTAATAAAGTGATGCTTGAGGGAAGCGATCCGACTGTAAACGGTGCAGTAATGAAATGGATCCAGCAGGCGACCAAGCCGCTGCAGCCAAGCCCAGGACTAGCCGAGTCGAAAATCGATTACCTCCATGGATCAAAGGATATGGGCCAGTTTGATTATTTCGGTCCAGTATTACTAGGCTTCTTTGCCTTCTTCTTTGTTTTTATCATTTCCGGCATTTCATTTTTGCGGGAACGGACAAGTGGTACATTGGAAAAACTGCTATCAAGCCCACTAAGAAAATGGGAAATTGTTATAGGCTATGTCCTTGGCTTTGGAATCTTCACGATGCTTCAGGCTACTTTGATCACCTGGTATGCCATCTACATTCTAGGAATGCTGATGGAAGGCTCATTTATATATGTGCTGCTGGTTACATTAATGCTGTCGATGACGGCGTTGACGCTCGGAATTTTACTCTCGGCTTTTGCGAACAATGAGTTTCAGATGATGCAATTCATCCCAATCATCATCGTGCCGCAATTTTTCTTTTCTGGACTGATCAATCTTGATACAATTTCCGATTGGCTAAGCTGGCTTGGCCCGGTTACACCACTCTATTATGCTGCAGAATCTTTGCGTGATATCATGGTAAGGGGCTACGGCTGGGATGCCATTTATGGAAATATTTTGGTGCTTGCCGGATTCTCGATTTTCTTTATTGCCCTCAATATTCTAGCTTTGAGAAAATATCGAGCCGTGTAGGGTCCTTTTATAAACTTAGATTTTTTCTTTACACCGACTAATGAAAATTCTTATGGCTTCCTAATAAATAAGCTAGTTTTTACATTTGAGTAATACACGAAATGGTTTAATCTGCCAGACAGTGAATAAATTACGAAATGAGTTTAATCAGGTAATCAGTGAAAGATATGAGTCTAATCGGAAGGAGCAGAATATGGAAGATATCGATAGACAATTCGACGGACTGTTGGATGAAGCCGATGA
>DMSR01000095.1 GCA_003457145.1 Bacillus sp. (in: firmicutes) | reverse complement strand
TAGCAAAAAAGGGACAATGGATGGTTTTCGGGAAGCTTCATGGGAAGAAGCCTTGACCCTTGTTTCCGCCAAGCTCAAGGAGGCTCACGCGAAAGACCCTAAATCGATTGCCTTTTGGGGATCAGGTCAACAGACGATCATGGAAGGCTACGCTTCTGTTAAACTCTGGAAAGCAGGCTTGTTAAACAATAATATCGATCCTAACGCTCGACTCTGTATGGCGAGCGCGGTAGCTGGCTTTATGACCACATTCCAATCTGACGAACCAATGGGTTCGTATCGTGATTTAGATGAAGCGGATGTTTTTGTAACATGGGGTGCGAATATGGCAGAAATGCATCCTGTCCTTTATTCCCGTCTCACAGCAAGGAAGCTTAGCGGCAGCAATATAAAGCATTATGNNCGTAAATCAAGAACTTCTGAAACCGCTGATGTAATAATAGAGTTCAGACCGCAAAGCGATTTGGCAATTGCCAATTGCATTGCTAATTTTCTAATCCAGAACGATCTTTATGATAAAAGGTTTGTAGAGGAGCATTTGCAATTTAAGGCTGGAACTGAAAATCTGGGGCACACTTTTGATGATAATTACGAGGCCACTGAAATAGGCAAAAAGGCTGGAGAGGCCTGGGGAATAACATTTGAAGAGTTTAAGAAAAGGGTAAGCTTCTATACATTCGATAAAACATCTGAAATCTCAGGCGTACCTGTTGGCGACCTGGAGGCATTAGCAAAGGAATTTGGAGACCCGAACACGAAAATCATGTCCTTATGGACTATGGGTATGAACCAGCATACCCGTGGTACCTGGATTAATAACCTTGTTTATAATATCCATCTATTATCAGGGAAAATCAGCAAACCTGGCAATGGTCCATTTTCGTTAACAGGACAGCCGAGTGCATGTGGTACAGCCCGGGAAGTCGGCGTTTTCTCCCACAGGCTTCCTTCAGATCTGGTTGTCGATAATCCGGAGCACCGCCGCTATACTGAGATGCTGTGGAATTTACCGGAAGGCTACCTGGATCCAATCGAAAAGCCTGGTTATCATACTGTGAAAATGTTCCGGGAACTTGGAAATGGCAATATAAAATTCATGTGGAGCATGTCCAATAACTGGGGACAGACCATGCCTAAGCTGAATCGGTTCCGAGGAAGCGATGAGGACGGGAAAGGCATCCTTGATGCGTTTATCGTTGTTTCTGAAGTTTATCCTACTCGTTCAACCGAAATGGCCAATGTTGTTTTCCCGGCAGCGATGTGGGTGGAAAGAGAAGGACAGTTCGGAAATGCAGAGCGCAGAACAAGTGTATTTGAAAAATGTACAGAGCCGCCTGGGGAAGCAAAGTGGGATTTATGGGCAATAATCCAGGTTGCGAATAGAGTACTTGAGGGCAAGAAAATTGGTGGAAAACCTGCTTTCGATGTTCTTTTTGGAAACGTCTGGGATAGCCAAGCAAATGATTTAATAGCAGATCAGCATGAAGTTAACAAAATCCTTTGGGAAGAATACCGTCTGTTCACCAACCCTCATCACCATGAAAAGAAAGGTGTGCAGGAACTGGGCAAAAAGCTGAAGATGAAGGCAAAACAAATGGCTCCATATGAAGAGTACTTTAAGCAGCATGGCATCTGCTGGCCTGTAAGAGAGGTGAATGGCGAGTGGGTTGAGACCAACTGGCGGTATGCCCATGGGAAGCAGGAGGATGGATTTGACCAGTATGGTGTAGAGGAATTTGGCACCCCGGGAAGATATGACAATATTGATTTTTATAAGTCCACTGACCACCGCCCATCCGTTTTATTCAGGCCATTTGAAGATGCTGCTGAAGTCCCTGATGAAGAATATCCACTATGGCTATGCACAGGGCGTGTGCTTGAGCATTGGCACAGCGGGTCGATGACAAGGAGAGTTCCAGAGTTGCATCGTGCAGTGCCAGAAGCGTTCTGTGAAATTCATCCTGACGACGCTTCGGCACTTGGAATCAAGACCGGAGATATGGTTAAAGTAATTTCACGGCGCGGGGAAGTCACAGTTAAAGCAACGACCAAAGGACGCGGAACCCCGCAAAAGGGCCTGATTTATGTTCCTTTCTTTGCGGAAGAGACATTGATCAACCTAGTGACACTTGATGTATATTGTCCGATCTCAAAACAGCCTGATTATAAAAAATGTGCTGTCAAAATAGAAAAGGCCTGATGGAGGGGACGCTAATGAGATCAAAAGAACTGATTTTTATTGTGGCATTTGTCATTGTTTTGGGTAGCGCCATACTCACAGCCCAATTATCTCAACGGGGAGAGAAAGCTTCCTCGGTAACAGCTGTAACGCCAGAGGTGGTAATAACCCAGCTCCAGGAAGATGGCAGGGAAAAGTCAGAAACCATGGTGCTTTTGGGCGCCCCTCCCATGCAGCCAGTGAATCATATCGACAGATGGAATCCAGCTCAGAGACAAGAAAGCTGCATGGCTTGTCATGGAAATGAATCGACAGGAGCACCAACACCGCCTAAGGATCATTTTTACGATGAAGACATTAAGAATAGAGTTTTTCGTGATAATTGTATTCAGTGCCATGCACAGCAGAATGACTCAAAATCAGCCTTTAATGAGAAATAACTAAAGCGCGGCCTGCCTGAGCCAAGAACCTGGCGGGCCAGTTTTGTTATTTTATAAGAGGCTATTTCCGCATAAGCTGGTGTCTGGCTCCAGTGTCCAGCTGCTCGGATTAATATCCTTGCAGCTTCCTCGGTGCATAGGAGCTTATTGGGCGAAGCAGCCTGTCTGAAGATCTAACAGTTTTTCTTATAC
>DMSR01000422.1 GCA_003457145.1 Bacillus sp. (in: firmicutes) | reverse complement strand
TATACCAATTTTGGAATGTAAAAAAGCTGATTCTGCTCAGAATCAACTTTTCATTGAGGCATATCCTTCCGAAGAAATCGTTTCAGTTTAGTTTACGACTTCTCCTTGCCAGCCGTCCATGCCGCCGCTCAAATTATAAATGTTTTTATAACCACTTTCCGCAAGCAGCTTACTGGCTTTTTCTGATGTCTTGCCGACCTTGCAAACGATTAAGTATGTTCCATTTTTATCAAGTTCAATACCGTTCTCTTCCATTTCTTTAAGAGGGATATTTTGTGCATTTGGAATATGAGATTC
Organism: Bacillus sp. (in: firmicutes); assembly: GCA_003457145.1. GTDB lineage: Bacteria > Bacillota > Bacilli > Bacillales > Cytobacillaceae > Mesobacillus. The sequence continues at coordinate 16,976 of DMSR01000422.1, read as the reverse complement.
AGAATATCCTTCCTCGCTCCGAACATCTATGATCTCTATTCCGCCCGCTTCGATCATTTCTATCGCTTCTTCGGCGGTGATCGTTTTGAATTCCTCGCCATCTACGGTATTTTCATCATCTATATCGGGAGAATATCCTTCAGTAGCTGGGGCTTCACCTGTTGTTCCTTCTGCTTTATCAGCTTTGTCTTCTATGTCTGAACACCCTCCTAAAAGAAGAGTAATGATCAATAATATCGTTAATCTTTTCATACAGCTACCTCCTTCTTTTCCAGTTTATCAAAATAACATTCTGGCAACTGTAGAAAATATGTGTACAAATACACTTTTGTAAGGTTCTGTTGATAAATGTACATAACTACAAAATCACTATATTGGAAAGACGCTATAAAGAAGGCTGTTTTCGAATAGCGATGAAATTCGAGGATTCCTGCGAGCAATTTGATTAAAAACTGAAAGAGGATGGCACCTGATCCCATCCTCTTTCAAGATTATTTTTTCATATCCTTTTGTGTCATCTCACTTCGAATATTTACACCCTTATCCTGGTTTTTATTATTTGGATATTTATTTTTACGTTCACGATTATCATTACGATTAGTCACTGCGAACCCTCTTTTCACAAATTAGTTTTTATTCCTTTTCCCTGTATTGATGTCTTCATCATTACCGAGCTCACCCGCTGAATTTCTCCTGCCCTTTTCTTTAACGATTTTCCCGCCTAATTTTACGTTCGGCGTACTGATTTCTTTTTCTTCCATGTCGTCACCTCCCTTTTTAAGATGCTCATAAATAGCGATAAGTTTTCATTGACCAGAACATAAAATTCCAGGAAAGACTTTTGTAAACTTGACACTCCTACGCTCTTTAACAGCAAGAATGTTCCATGCAAAATTTTTAACTAATATAACAAAAAATTCTGTTGTCATCCATATCTGTTATATAATATTATATTATTAAGATAACTGTTATATAATAAACCGTCCATTTAGCTATTTAAAAAATCATTTAAAGAAAAGGGGAAAGGCAATGAACAAGACAGACTCAATCGCTCGAAGAATATTGGGCTGGAAGCTGAACAGATGGGATCGATGGTATGACTATGAAAAGGGTGTGTTCATTCTTGATTCTGAATTTCAGCCAGAGCAAAATCTGGGTCATGCAATGCTCATCGTTGAAAGGCTTGAGAAGTTAGGATATACATTTACAAAAAAAGGGGACTCAGAGGTTAGTTTTAATGACATACGGGCAACTGGCAAAACTTTATCTGAAGCAATCACAAATGCTGCCTACTCTATTATTGAGAATAACTCAGTTGTAAATACCTCTGACCTATGGCGCAAATTATCCTAAATTACAACATCAAAAAAGCTGTAAAACCAATCACGGTTTTACAGCTTTTTTTCAGGTTGTCTAACCAAGCTATTAGAGATTCATCCTGCTGGTAATTAGCTTGTAAAGGCCCCAGTTTTATTTTTCACACTTTTCCACCACTGCCTGATCCTTCCCAGCCACCCAAAAAGCGGTTGCGATGGACCCTATAATGATGATAAAAGGGGCGTAGAACATAAGAAATTCATTCATTTTCCTTCCTCCTATGCATGGTCATTTCGCTTGCCTTGTACGTATTCTTTGTTAAATAAGAATAGTCTGAGCAGCAAGTATAGGGAAGGGAGCAGCAGCCCCAGCCCAGCAATGAAGGCAATGATGAGAGCAATGGCCATTGCTTCGCTCGTAAAGCTGTCATATACCGTCAGATAAGGGTAAAGCAAATATGGATAATGGGAAATGCCATAAGCAAAAAAGGCAATCACGAATTGGCCTGTTAATAGTCCGAAGGCCACTCCATAGAATTTCCGCTGCCCTATTAAATAAACAGTGCCCGCAAAGAGAATAAATGAGATTCCGAACATCCACCACAAGTCCATCAAACGGCTGTAATGCGCAGGATTGTGGAAACGAAGCTCGATGATGATCCCTGTCGCTGTGATGATAGCAGGCACCGACCAGGTTAATGCGTATTTCCTTAGCAGCTCTGCTGCCGGTTGATCTTTCGCCTCGTTCGCATACCAGGTTAAAAACACTGCTGAAATATATAGTACAGAAGTCAAACTTAGGACAACAATACTCCATGTCAGCGGACTGGTGAACAGCGCCCAGTAATCCAGAGCTATACCTGATGCTTCCTCCCTTACAAATCCACCTTCAGAAATTGTCAGCACTATTGAAAGTGACGCAGGGATGAACAGCCCTGAAAAGCCATATAAATAAGTGTACCTTTTATGCTTTAACCCCCCATAAGTTGTAAAAGCATAATAGGAACCACGAATGGCGAGCAAGACAACCGCAATGCTTGCCGGAACGAGAAGAATCGTTCCATAATAATAGGCAGTTTCGGGAAAGAACCCAACAATTCCTACGAAGAAGAACACCAGGAACACATTGGTTACTTCCCAAACTGGCGATAAATAACGCTGAATAATGCGAGTTAAAATATGCTGTTTCCCCCGCAGCCGGCTGTAAGCATTAAAAAAACCTGCGCCAAAGTCAATCGAGGCAACAATGACATAACCAAAGAGAAAGAGCCATAGTACTGAAATCCCAATCAGCTGCAGCGTCATGTCAATTCACCTTCCTTTTCCACTTCACGATCAGCCAGCTCCCGTTCAACCGGATTTTTGCGGAACATCCGGGTTAAGACGACAATGCTTCCGGTTCCTAACACGAGATATAAGCCGGCAAACAGGATCAGCATAAGATCAACCTGGCCACTTGTCGTGGCTCCTTCCTCCGTCCTCATAATGCCGCGAAGGATCCATGGCTGACGTCCCACTTCAGTAAACCACCAGCCAAGTTCAATGGCCAGCACTGACAGTGGACCTCCGAGGACGATGAGCCACAGGTACCACCTGGATAACACAAAGGTCCATTTCCTCCATACCCCTATGACATAACCGAGAGACAGCACTGTCAGCCACACTCCGATTGTAACCATGGTGTCGAATAAATAATGAATGTATAGCGGAGGAATTTCATCTTCCGGAAATTCATTAAGACCTGTGACTTCAGCATTCAGATCACTGTGAGCAAGATAACTTAATCCGAATGGGATTTTTATTGCGTATTTCACATCATGGCCATCTAACACACCGTATAGCATCAACGGTGCACCTTCTTCTGTTTCGAAATGCCACTCTGCAGCCGCAAGCTTTTCAGGCTGGTATTCGGCTAGATACTTTCCAGAGAAGTCTCCGATAATGGCAGCAGCGATAGAAAAAACCAAGCCGATTTTCATGGTTAAAAACAACGCTTTTTTATGATAGACATGCTCAGATCCTTTAAGGAGACGATAAGCACCAATGGAGGCCAATACAAAGGCAGAAGTCATATAGGCAGTTGCCAGAACATGTGTTACCTTAGTCGGCATTGCCGGAGTGAACATTGCCAAAATTGGGTTAACATTCACTAGCTCCCCGTTGGCCAATTCAAATCCTTGAGGGGCACTCATGAACGCATTGACCATTGTTATGAACACAGCTGAAAATGAGGCACCGATGGCAACTGGAATCAAAAGAAGCAAGTGCTTCTTCTGATTTTCGAATCGGTCCCAGGTATATAAATATATCCCTAAAAAGATTGCTTCAAAGAAAAATGCGAAAGTCTCCAAAAATAACGGAAGGGCTATTACATTCCCTGCCAGCTCCATAAAATTAGGCCAAAGGAGAGAAAGCTGCAATCCAATAGCCGTCCCTGTAACAACGCCTACAGCCACCGAAATGACAAACCCTCGTGTCCATCTTCTCGCCAATAAAATGTAGTGCTCGTCCTGCTTTTTGATTCCTACCCACTGCGCAATCATGATCATTAGCGGGATTCCCACTCCAATGGTTGCATATATAATGTGGAAGGATAGAGTCAGCTCAGTTAAAACACGACTGAAAAAGACTGATTCTTCACTTGCCATTTAACATTCCCCCTTCTTATCCCGCAAAAATTCGTCCAATAAAAGAAAGACCCATTATGGCCGCGACAATAAAGGCCAGCCACATCAACATCCGTTCCTGCTTCTTGTACATATCCTCACTCCCAAGAGATTGTTCAATACATCACATTTTTACCTATCCATGACAGAACAATGTGTTTATTTACAACATTTACACAGTGTTAATTGGATACAAATTCCATATGTAATTAACTAATACTTCTTCTTATTCCCCTTCTAGGCGAAATTAAACCGGATTTTTCCAACTTAATCAAGTCAGCCAGTGCACAGCTTTAATCTCTTTTTTAAGGATGCGTCCAAAACCAAATCGGAAATGGCCTGAGGACCTTGAAAGTTTCGTTCAAATTTAGAGCCGCAGCAGCAGTCACGCGGAAAACGAAGCGACTGGAACGGAAATCACCAGGCCTATTTCCCACTAAACAAAATAAAAAGACCGTAGACAATCTCCATTTTCTTCGAGGTTGTCTTCAGTCTTTTTGACCACTAAAACGCAAATGAATAGGGAAAAAAACAGCTATCAAGATTCATCCTAACGCAACATCCAAAATCATCATGATCGTGAAACCTATCATTAGACTTATTGAAGCCAAGTCACTATTTCCCTGTTCCTGTGAACCTGGTATTACTTCCTCTGCAACAACGAAAATCATTGCGCCTGCAGCGAAGCTTAATGCGTAAGGAAGGAGCGGTTCGATAAATATGACAGATGCCGCCCCGATGACTGCGGCAATTGGCTCAACCATCCCTGAGAACTGACCATAAAAGAAGCTTTTCCGTCTGGACATTCCAGTCGATCTAAGTGGCATCGATACTGCCACACCTTCTGGAAAGTTTTGAATTCCAATGCCGATCGCAAGTGCAATCGCACCCATTATCGAAGCGGATTGAAACCCGGCCGCAACCGCGCCAAAAGCCACTCCAATTGCCAATCCTTCCGGTATATTATGCAAAGTGATCGCCAACACCATCAGTGTGCTTCTTCGTTTCTTTTCTGGATGTATCCCTTCTGCTTTATCCAGGGAAAGGTTAGGATGCAAATGGGGCAGTAATTTATCAACAATCAACAGAAAGAGTCCACCAAGAAGAAATCCTATTGCCGCTGGTACCCAATTAGGCACATTTCCACCTTCACCCATCTCAATCGCCGGTGCGAGCAAAGACCAGAAGCTGGCAGCAATCATAACCCCCGCTGCAAGTCCCATCATGCTATCCAGAAATTTTTGGTTAGGATTCTTGGTTGTAAATACCAAAGCAGCACCAAGTGCTGTCATTCCCCATGTAAATAAAGTTCCAATTAGTGCCTGGATTAATGGATTTAACTCAATAAAAGCTTCGAGCATTTATACTCCTCCCTTAGACTGTTGCTGGCTATGAATCAAACTGTTATACTTTACAAATTTTATTCCTTTTTTAATGTATTATATTGCTCAGGAGGAGGTGAATTGTTATTTTTGATTATTTTTATTATGGGTTAGTAACAAAACCATCATTATTGCTCTTCCATATCCTTAAACGTTAGTGTTTACCCTAAACCTTCCTCAATAACCTTCTTAACTGGTAACATCAAAAAGAAGGACTCGTAAAAGTCCTTCAATAATTATCCCATCAGATTAATGATCCCTGGTCTTCCTATTGGGTAATATTCTACTGGTCCGCAAGTTTTTATCTTTTCTTCGTCAAGGCAATTCCGCCCATCAAAAATGACCGGCTGCTTCATGACCTTTAAGAGCTCAGCTAGTTCCAGCTGGCTGAATTCTTTCCATTCTGTGACAATGAAGACTGCATCGGCCCCTATGGAGGCTTCCATAGCTGTGCTCGCATACTTGATTTCATTTCCGATTACTTTCCTGGCATTCCCAATTGCAACTGGGTCATAAGCAGTCACCAGAGCCCCAAGCCTCGTTAATGATCTTGCGATGATTATTGATGGAGCTTCCCTCATATCATCTGTTTCCGGCTTGAATGCGAGGCCGAGCAATGCAATTTGCTTCCCTTTTAAAGAGCCAAATCGGTTTAATGCTTTAATTACGAGCCGTTCTTTTTGTGCATCATTTGTGGCGACCGTTTCTTCTAAAAGCGTGAATGGAACTCCATGACTTTTAGAAGAATGGAGAAGTGCTTTCACATCCTTTGGAAAGCATGAGCCGCCGTAGCCGATTCCTGCCTGTAAAAAAGCGGCTCCAATCCGATGATCCTTCCCCATTCCTTTCGCTACATCCTCTACATCAGCCCCTACTGCTTCACAGACATTAGCGATTTCATTAATAAAGCTTATTTTCGTTGCTAAAAAAGCGTTGGAAGCATATTTGATCATTTCTGCGCTCTTCACGCTCGTTACCAATATTGGCGCATGTAACGGGGAATACATTTCATGGATTTTACCTGCAGCTTCCCTATTTTCCGAGCCAATGATGATTCGGTCAGGCTTCATCGTATCCTGGATGGCCGACCCCTGCCTTAAGAATTCTGGATTGGATACCATCTGGATTTTCACTTTTTTACGCAACTGCTTTAGTAACAGCTGTTTAAAATACTCATTCGTTCCAACCGGAACCGTGCTTTTGATCAATACTATGGAATCGTGCTCGATATGCTCTGCTAGGTCATTTGCTGCTTGCTCGAGGAAGGATAAGTTCGCCCTGCCATCGTCACTTTGCGGTGTACCGACGGCAATGATGATGATTTCCGCTTTGCTTAGCCCTTCTTCATGTGAGGTAGTGAACGCAAGCCTTCCGGCTGAGGAATTCTTCGCCAGAAGATCTTCCAGGCCTGGTTCATAGATTGGTGAAAAACCTTGCTTCAAGGTATTGATCTTCTCTTCATCTACATCAATGCAAACAACATGATGCCCGATTTCTGCCAAACAAACACCTGTGGACAACCCTACATAACCCGTCCCTATAACAGCTATCCTCATATTAATGACTCTCTCTTTTCATGTTCTCAAGCTGAGCTCTTTCAGAAAGCTTTCTTAAATACTCTAAAACATCCGCTCTGATATCTTCCCTCTGCAGAGCAAAATCCAAAGTTGCTTTAATGAACCCGATTTTGTCTCCAATATCATAGCGGGTTCCCTCAAAGTTATAGGCGAGTACCGCCTGACGCTTATTAAGTTCATTTATTGCATCTGTGAGCTGCAGTTCACTGCCATGCCCCATCGGCAGGCTTGACAGAACTTCAAAGATTTCGGGCCGTAATACATATCGCCCCATAATGGCATAAGTAGACGGTGCTTCTTCTTTGGAAGGTTTCTCGACCAATGAGTCAATATAAAAAAGATTCGGTTCGAGATTCCCGCCTTTTGGCTTAATAATACCGTATTTGCTTACTTCATAATCCGGTACATTTTGAATGGCCACGACTGAACTGTTACAGTACTCAAAAACATTGATAATTTGCTTTAAGCATGGTGTCTCGGACATAACGATGTCATCACCGAGCAAGACAGCGAATGGTTCATTTCCGATAAAGCTTTGTGCACATAGGATGGCATGTCCTAAGCCCATTGGCTCTTTTTGGCGGACATAATATATATTTGCCAGACTTGAAATCTTCTGAACCTCCTCTAAGATTTCAAGCTTATTCTTCTTTAATAATGCGTCTTCTAATTCATAGGATTTATCAAAGTGGTCTTCAATCGACCTTTTTCCCCTGCCGATTATGATAATGATTTCCTCTATTCCTGAGGCGACTGCTTCTTCGACAATATATTGAATTGTCGGCTTATCAACAATCGGCAGCATTTCCTTTGGCTGTGCTTTTGTTGCAGGCAAGAAACGAGTCCCAAGGCCAGCTGCCGGGATAATAGCTTTTCGAATTTTCATATGCTGCCTCCCTTTTAAACTCCATAATCTTTTATATTCAGAGAGGCTTAAGCAGGTCACGTTAAAGGCCTATCAATCGGAAAATGGACTTCCTGGCTTCAGAAAATGATAGGCTCTTTAGGTTTTTAACTATGCTATTTTCGCATGGATGGTTGTTTGAATCGTGTATATACTCAAGGAAAAGACATTGGTTCTTCAAGTCAATCAATTTTGTAAAATAGGCTCGAACTCCAAAGCTCAACTTACAAGAATAAAAACTCCCCGACTGATAGACAAGGAGTTAGGTTTGTTTCCTGTGCAGTGGCAAATAAACCTTTTTGATAAATCTATTGATCAGCTTAGGAAGGATTTTTTTACGGCGCTTCACCAGTGCGCTGACCATCGCTTTTTTCTCTAGCTTAGAAACCATCCAATCATCAGGTATGGTCGATACAATCTCTTCAATCAAGAAAATTGGAATGGTTTCAATCAGCTCCAGCGGCTCTGCAAAATCCTGTTCACTTTTGATAAAACGGGCCATGAACTCATGAGTAGCGCTTTTCATTATGCCATTCTGCATTTCTTCAAGATCTGAAAGGTGCCAATCAAACGATCCAAATACCTCCGCCTGGTCAATTATCCATTGTCTATAAGAATTTTGACCCTCTTCCCGTAACAGTATGTTTTTCCGTGTTCGGTCACGGTTGCCCAGCCAATAATCAAAGGTAATTATTCCGGTAAGAGATTCGTAATTATCAATATCCTGGACATCAGTTGCTTGATGTCCATCAAGACAATCTGGAATATAGAGAGATGCGAATTGATATTGTGAGGCTGTCAATAGCGACAGTTCAGGTATATTCCGAGAAAAGTCTAAAGGAATTTCTACTAACCTTGCGAATGGAACAGGCAAGCCAAGATAACGGGCCAAACAGTACGAAACCCACTCATTTGGCAAGGTCCTTTCAAATCCTGGCTGAAAATACTTAACTACATAATCCTTTCCATCATCAAAAGTGATCAGGTGAGCATTGGATTTGCCCTCCATTTTCTTGCGGTATGCTACTGGAGTGCTCAAGGTTTCCTCACCCCATTCCGGTCACCATATACAATGTCATATAGCAAGTCGATATACTGTTCTGCCACTACCTCGATAGCAAATTTTTCCTTTACATGCTCACTGGCTGATTTCGACATTTGCTGGTATGATTCGGGATGATCCAAAATGCCATAAAGCTGCCTGACAGCATCTTTGACGTCTTGCCCGCGGAAAAGCAGCCCTGTTTGTCCTTCGACAACTAATTCTGTGACCGGCATCATTTTTGATGCTACTACCGGAACGCCACAAGCCATCGACTCAATGAAAGTGTTGCCGAAAGATTCGGATCTTGTGGTTGCCAGAGTGCATCCCCCAGATTGACGAATTTTAGCGTACACATGGGGCATTTGCTGATAAGGTATGACTGGAAACCATTTAATTATGTCTGTAAGGTTCTCTTCTTGCCATTTAGCTGCAAATTCTTCTCGCTGTACGCTTTGGGCCCCGCCTATCACCCATATCTCGATATCCTTTCGTTCGCGCTTAATCATTTTGGCGACCTCCAAAAGCATCGGCCAATTTTTGCGTTTGTCCAGTCTGCCAATCCAACCGACAATCCTCTTGTTTTCAGGTAAAACAGGTGAACTAGTAAACTCAATTTCTTTATCAGCCAATGGCCGAAAAAAAGAGGTGTCTACACCGTTATAGATGACTTCTATCGGTTTTCCATCAGTTAAAATCGACACTACCCTTTTTTGATAGTTTGATGGCACGATAACCGTGACCGGGTCAACTCCTCTGAAGGAGTGTATGTGCGGCTTGAGTTTGATAATTTCAGGCGTCCTTGCTTCTATTATTACGGGCCCTTGAAAGTTTGCTTTTCTGATCCATTTATAAGCAGCCCCAGTATCCACTACAATGATGGCATCATAGGAGCTCTGCTTAATTATATTAATAATTTCATTCTCATCTTTTGTTAAATAGACGGGAGCGATATCCTCCATAATGTGCAGGCCGCCATGGTCTGTCGTATACAAAAATTCGGTATCTATTCCATGCCGTTTAAAGAAAATCGAACGGTTTCGCCATCCGGCGTTGACACCGCCAACCGTAAGCAATCTCCAAATAACAAGTACTTTCATATTATTTCTCCTCAATGAAAATTGGGCACCTCCAAAAAGGGATTAACCACTAATTTCTTCCAACCAAAACAAGGAATTGTCCCCTTTCCGAGCAGAACACGATTATTCTTTCGAAACCTATTTTTCGCTCTTATCGAGATTTGCCTTCTTCCTCTCGAGACGTCTATCAATAACATCCATCACGTAATTTGGGTCATACCCTTTTGCCAGCATGGTCTTAATCCATTCCTCTTTAAAAACCTTCCTTACCAGGCTTTCAAGTTGACTGGCACGGGCCAGTTCCTCTTCCGTTAGTAACACCCTTTTACTTAACGATCTTAAAACATCCTTATCCTTTGGTTTCTTTATCAATAGCTTGTAAATTTCACGAGACAAGGTTTCCATTCGCATATAGTGATCCCATTCCTCATATAGCTCCGGAGCCAGCGATTTGACATGGGATAGAAATTTCTCTTTGTTCTCTTTACCGAGGGAATTTATTAATTTACGCGGATACGGATAAAAACGGTTCCGCCACACGGTCCTTCCCACATCAATAACTTTCAAATTCCCATCAGGCTGGATGTAAATCTGGCGCTTATGATGGTCGATCCGTTCGAACCCAACCTCTTTGAATGTAATCAGCATTTCAATCAATTTATATGACAGTTCCTCTGTCAATGGCTGAGATTGCAGGTATTCTCGCAAATCAACACCCTTTATCGTTTCCATCACAATGTAATGATCGCCGGCGGCATACAAGAGCGGGAATATATCGGCTTTCTGGCCCAGGTAATATGCATAATGTTCGCGTTCACAATCTGCTGGGTTCCCGTACACTTTTACACAAATATCATCGGAATAACGGAAAACAGCACCCTGCCGTCCCTTTCCGATCATCTCCAATGGAGAATTATTGATCACTTCTACATCTCCGTTTACCACGTTTGTGACTTGGATATCTTCTAACAGCTTTTCAAGGTATTCTGTACTCACATTGCTCCTCCTTACTTTTGTTTAAGCTCTTTTCGTAACTATTGTTGCTTTTACAGCCACAAGGAGCATTCGACTCCTGGATTTTTAGGATTTATTATGCTTTCGTTAAACTTGGCTGTTGATTTTCGTTCCAGGCGCTTCGCTTTCCGCGGAAGAATTATGAAAAAGCCCAACTGCCGGCTTTTTCAAAAGCAAATTCTTCTTGGGGCTGGCGCTGAGCCTCCTCGTAGCAAGCTCCTGCGGGGTCTCACCTGTCCAGCTGATCCCGCAGGAGTCTACGCGCCTTCCACTACAATCAACAAGATTTTAAAAATCAACATTGGGCTTTAACAGAGCCTAAAACAAAAATAAATATAGGCTTTTAGTTCTTTTCGAGATACTCCTGACTGAGTGGCCTTGTTATAATTCCTGACTAGAATGGCTACAAAAACAATTCTTCTTATTAATAAATTCGATAAAGGCGTAATCCGTAAGGGCAGGAATCTATTGATTCTAAAATGTGTCCCGCAAAAAATAATGAGACTGTGCATGTAAGTCTGTCCCAAGGGAGGCAATCACTTTTTTTCTTACAGTCCAGGATGTAAAATGGACTAGAAAGGAAGTGGACACATGGTGAATTCAGTTGCTGGGACTAATCAATCTCATTTGACACAATACATCCCTCCAAAAGGAGAATACGAACAATTTGAAAATGAGGCTCATTACTTAGAAAAGGTTAAAGAATGGGGACTGAGTACAAAAAAGGAGTTCTGGTATAAGGACAGAAACCAGCATTGCCTAGTTACGATAAAAGGGTATGAAATTTTCGGAGATACAGTGGAATTCAATACACTGGTAATCGAATTCCCAGACGGAAACCTAACTTGTATCCACCCTGCTTACCTAAAGGAAATGCAGTCATCCAGCTTTGGGAAAGAAATCATTATACAAAATTCCGAGGCTGGCTCAGTAAAAGCGAAGACTGCCCAAGTTAACGCCGAATCAGCTCCTTCGGCTGATGTGAAACCTGAAAAAACTCCAAAAAAACCGAAAGAAAAAAAGGAAAAGTCTCCTAAGCTGGTGCTGCCCGAAGAGAAGGTTCATTTTACTGGGAGAGTTAAGCAGTTCGCACTAAGCTGGAATCATTTCAATGAAGATAATGATGAAGTGGTCGTGTTTGAAGACGTGAGGATCGAACAAGAGGAGCCGATTGAGGTCGGACTTGCCTGGGGCTCCCACAGTAAGACATTGAAGAAATTAGAACTTGCACCTGGGATGGATCTGGAATTTGACGGCAAAATCGTCAAAAAGAGTTTGCCAAAAGGCAAGGATGTCGAAGATGAATCGCTCCTTTTGGATGTTTCGGTTGGATATAAAATCAATAATCCGTCCAAGATTGTCAAAAAATAACAAAATGGACTGGCTCAGTACTGCAGCCAGTCCGTTTTATTATTTTGAAAAGGTTTCAAGGAATTGAAGCAGAGCAGGTCCAAGCAGGACGATAAACAAACTCGGAAAAATAAACAGTACAAGCGGAAATAGCATCTTTACCGGTGCCTTCATCGCCTCTTCCTCTGCACGCTGCCTCCTGCGTTCACGAACTTCATTTGACTGGATGCGCAGCACCTGCACGAGTCCGATACCCAGTTTCTCCGCCTGTAGGATACTGCTTATAAATAAACGAACTTCTTCTACTTCCAATCGATTCCTTATGCCTGAAAGTGCTTCTCTCCTCGTCCTGCCAAGCCTTAATTCTTCGAGGCTGCGGTGAAATTCAGCAGAAAGGACACCGTCTTTTTTGGAGACAACCTTGCTTACCGCCGAANNCGAGGATATCCGGAAGTTCTTTTAAAGCACTCTTATTCCTGGCCTTCTTTTTTATGCTCAAATAATAGTGCGGCATGACTGTGCCAGCTACGAGGCCAATAATAAAAAACAGGAAAATGCCTGTATAGCCCGTCTGAAGGATGGCACCATAGCCGCCTGCCAAAAGAGGAAAAAGCAGAATCAATGATAATTGCAGCAGCCTAAAATCGACAGGCGTCATGCCAAACGGACTGCCAGCCAGCTGCAGCTTCTTTTCGATTTTCGCTTCCTTCTCACCAGGCATCCTTCGTTTAAAGCTTCTTTTGAAATCATTCATAAGCGGCTTGAATATCCGTTCATTTAAGGAAGTACTGTTCGTTTTTTCAACAGATAAAGAGTCCTCCTCCTTAACCCCACTGACAAATGCCGACATCCGCTTTTTCATATGGGATGCCTTTTCTGCCTTGGATAAATAAAGTCCATAAATAGAAAAAGAAATAGTCAAAAAAAATGTAAAATAAAGCATCCCTACACCTCGACTGCCGTGATTTTACGAATGAGAATAAATCCGATAATTCCAGAGAAGATGCCAGCCGCAGTCAAAGCAATTCCTATTGGATTCCGGAATAGCGTGCCGATATATTCAGGTTCTATCAGATAGAGCACAAATGCGAGTATAACCGGCAAAAGTCCAATTACAATCCCCGATAACCTTCCCTGGGCTGTCAGTGAGGAAATTTGCCTGTGTATCTTTGTTCTTTCCCTGATTGTCTGGACAATTTTATCAAGCACAGTGGCAAGATTCCCGCCAACCTGCCGCTGAATTAAAATCGCCTGGATCATTAAATCGAGATCTTCACTCGGCATCCGGTCCTTCAATTCATTCAAGGAATCTTCCAGGCTTGCTCCATACTGCATTTCTTTGATCACGTTGTCCATTTCCTCTTTGATCGGGGAGCCCGCTTCCTCAGTAACTGCCTTCAAGGCTTGCTGAAAGCTGAAACCGGCCCTCAAAGAACCGACGATTGTAGAAATCATATCTGGCAGTCCATCGTTGAACTTCAAAATTCGTTCCTTTTGCTTTTTCTTCACATACCATCTCGGCAGCAAGGATCCAAATATAAATCCCATAATCACCACAAGGATATTGCCAGAAACGATAAGCAACAGGAGGCCAATCCCCCCTGCTGAAAGCCATTTGAAAAGGATATACTCCTCAGGCTTTAGGGGAAGACCAGATCTCCTCAGCAATGTTTCCAGCTTTGAATTCTTCTCTTTTGTCAGCATTTTTTTCCTGACGTTCTGCTTTGTCATCTGATAGTAAACCATTAAGTCGTACTGACTTTTATCTAATTTTTTTCCCGGAGTGGAAAGGTATTTTTCCATACGTTTTTCAAGGCGCCTATCTGAAAGTAAAATCCTTTGAAAAATAGAATAGAATAAGAGAAAGACCGTCAGCATGAACAGTGCGGAAATACCATATATCATGCTCCCCACTCCTCACTCTCAATGAACACATTAGCCGGTATGTGGATTCCGGAAACTTCAAGCCGCTCGTAAAACTTAGGCCGGACTCCTGTTGGTACAAGACGCCCGATGATTTTCCCATCCTCATTTACACCCTGCTGTTTATATGTAAATACATCCTGGAGGACGATGACATCTCCCTCCATGCCCTGCACCTCGGTAATACTTGTTATTTTCCTTGAACCATCCTTCAATCTTGATTGTTGGATGATGACATCGATTGCCCCTGCAATCTGTTCGCGAATTGCTTTTACCGGAAGGTCCACACCTGCAAGCAGCACCATCGTTTCAAGACGCGCAATCATATCTCGTGCACTGTTTGAGTGGCCGGTAGCAAGCGATCCGTCATGTCCGGTATTCATAGCCTGGAGCATATCCAGAGCCTCGGCGCCGCGGACCTCCCCGATGACGACCCGGTCAGGTCTCATCCTTAGCGAGTTCCTGACAAGATCTCTAATTGTGATTGAACCCTTCCCCTCTATATTAGGGGGTCTGGATTCCAGGGAGACGACATGGTTCTGGCCGAGCTGCAGCTCGGCAGCATCCTCAATGGTGATGATCCGCTCATCATGTGGAATAAAATTGGATAATACATTCAAGGTGGTCGTTTTACCTGATCCTGTGCCGCCAGAAACGAATATATTAAGCCGTGCCTTTACGCATGCGTCCATGAAAATAGCCATTTCTTCACTTACAGTGCCAAAATTAATCAAGTCTTCAATTTGAAACGGATCCTTGGAGAATTTTCGGATCGTAATCGTAGGACCGTTCAATGCGAGTGGAGGAATGATTGCATTCACACGGGAACCATCTGGAAGCCGGGCATCGACCATTGGGGAGCTTTCATCGATCCTCCTGCCAAGCGGAGCGACAATTTTTTCAATAATGCTCATGACATGCTCGTCATCACGAAACTTTATAGAGGTCATCTGGATTTTCCCTTTACGCTCACAATAGACCTGGTCCGGCCCATTTACCATTACCTCACTAACATCCTCGTCCATAAGAAGCGGGTTGATTGGTCCAAATCCTGTCAGGTCATTTGTCAATTCATCAACGACTTTCTTACGGTCGATACTTCCCCTGAATTGCTCATCTTCCTTCATAATTTCAATCGCCATGCCATCCAGCCTCGGAATGATTTCCTCAACTGGAGCATCTTTGAATTCCTGAAGAATCTGCTTATGAATCATATTCTTTAAGTCCTGGTGCTTGTCCTGCTTTCTTTGGACCTCTGGGCTTACCGCTTCCTTCTTATTGGGCTCCCTGAAAACCGCACGAATATCGATCTTTGCCTGCGCAGCGATTTGCGGGTTTAGCTCGCTTCCAGCCTCAGAGACTTGGTCAGATTGCTGCGTCCTTTCCTGAATGCGGTTAAGAAGGCTCATAAATCTGTTCCTCCCTTCGTCCGTTTTCTGCCGATTAATTTTGCTAAAAACGAGGTTTTCGGTTCCTTGAATAGCGTGATTTCCCTGCGGCTTGTAATTCGTTCAGCCATTTTATAAATCGACTTGGCCACCTCTGTTTTTGCCTGGTTCACCACAAAAGGAATACCAATATTGAGCGACTGTGAACAAGTCTGGAAATCATTAGGGATATATACAGGGTCCTCATAGCCGAGGATTTTAGCCGCGTCCACAGCCTGGATCACGCTTTCCATATTTGCCCTATTAATGACAAGTGTTACCTTATTACGAAGTTCGAGAATATCAAACGTCTCAAGCATCAGCTTTGTATTCTTCAAGGCGGTCATCTCAAGATTGGCCAGTACCATCACCTGATCAGCTTTCTCTGCTATATGCACAGTATTGTCGTTAAGGCCGACAGCAGTATCGATGACCACATAGTCATAGTTCATCAGCATGAGGTCTAACATTTTATCTACAGTCTCTTTGGTGACAAGATCGGCGTATTCAGGCCGCTCTGGGGCAGCCATAACCTTGACCCCGCTTTCATGCCTTGACATATAGCCTGAGAGGCTGTGTTCATCAAGGGTAGTGATCCCCTCGATGACTTCCTTGATGGTAAAAGAGGACTTCAAGTCCATGGCAAGCCCGACATCCCCAAACTGAAAATCCCCGTCTAAAATAGCCACAGATATATTCTTTTTAACCAAAGCGCCAGCCAGATTGACCGTTAAAATCGTGCGACCAATCCCGCCTTTTGCACTGCAAACGGCAATTAGCTCGCCGCGTCTATTCCTTGCAGGCTTCTTTTCATGTGTTTGCAGCCCATTCGCGTTATCCATGATTGATCACCCTCCATCTAACTTAATCTTTATCGCTTTCGCTTATTGCTTTTTTGTCTTCTAAAATTGGCCGCTTATGCAGCATGAAATGAATATTGCCCTGTTCAGCAGAATTGACAAGCTTCAATGCATCCTCCGGCTTAAGCTCAACGGTTACCGAGGTATATTCTGCATAAGGTTCCTGTGTATCCTCTGGAAGGACCATTTTTCGCCCTACGGCAAGGACCCTTGCCTTCTGGAGGATAATTTGAGATACGATTTTAGCGTCAGGACCTTCAAGCTTTTTAGAGAAAAGAATATCCACTTCATCTTCCGGCTCAATTAAATTTGCCGCTGACTGGTTTAAATTGACCCCTACAGAGACTGCACGGTATCCTTCGCGGACTTTCCTGGACAAGTAAATTTGTTCAGTTGTTTCTGTTCCAAGACGATGGGGAAGCACTGGCTCTCCCTG